>JBCCFD010000020.1:0-35285 GCA_039029915.1 Chloroflexota bacterium | reverse complement strand
GTGGTTCAGGTTCGGCAAAAAAGCCAGCGACTGGATTGCTTCCACAACGCTGTTGAGCATGCTTTTAACCCAGACTACCTCTCATTAGATAAAGACCAGATGAAAGTGACTTATCTGCATTTGCCAACTCGCCAGGAAGTTCCTGTGATTTGTGAAATGTCAAAAATCATTGAATTTTATTCTAGACGCTAGGTACAAAAATTAGATTCGATGAGCAAAATGTAGCTCGAGCTATACGGTTTGCTTTGAAGTACAGCTTAAATTAATTTGTATATGTCAATGTAGTTTTGGCTGTACTTTTTTGTAAAACACAAAGGTTCTTATGTGCAATGTACTGCATCTATTAGAAGAAATTGATGACTACCGATTTGTTGCTATTTGCGAACACGGCACGATTCATATTTCTTGGAACAGGAGCGTCATCTTTTTAGGGCAAGACGAGATGCTGAGTCTTGAAGCTTGTTTAGATGAGGCGATTGCAATGGGCGGAGAGCTAGAACCTCATACTTCGAGACCATTTGATGACGCCATCAACGGCCGTTACGTTATTTGGATCTATGATTTTGCTCATCGCATGGACATTGAAGAGTTTATGCTCTTCACCGACTTAATTAATCGTGCATCACAAAAAATTGAAGGTCAAAAGCCGGCAAAGAAAATAGAGGAACTAAGCGTCACCTACTTGCCAGGCAAGCAATATACTTTTACACCCATGCTGTATTCACCCAATTGAAAAATATGGACGGAAAACAGAGACTTGAACAGAAAACGCGACGTTATTATTGGGAAATTAATGACATCTTATGTTGCCCAGTCGTCGGGACCTGTTTGACGTTTGAAGAGCAAAAGCGCGTTCTCAAAAAGGCGCGCATTAAAATCTCGTCGTTTTCCGATCATAAAATTCATACAACCCTTGTTCAGTGTGGAAAGAGTGAAGGTCCGATTTCGCATCGACTCCAGCAAATGTTGGAGCAAAAATATAAAGATGAGATTTCTGAATGGGGGTATTGTAGTGAATCCCAGTTTTTTGCTGAGTGGAAGCGACGCTTGAAGAAGGGGGACATCGGCGCTTTTCTATGGATTGGCGCATCGAACCCCTTTTTAGACCTTCATGCCACCAATCGGATATTTGGCGATTACCATATGTTAATGCACGGGCAGGGCATTATCATACGCCGCCAATTACAAACGGTTGAATCTCTCCAGCGTAATTTGAATGATCTAAAACAAGAGCGTCAAAAGCTGTCTCAAACGTTGTCGATAACGAAAAGCGACTTGCGAAAGGCAAGACGAGACTTTCAATCGCTGGAAATGGACTATCAAAAACAGAAAGCCGAAAACATACGATTGCGCCAATTGCCTGAGCAAAAGGTGTTGCAAAGTGAAAATGAATCGCTGAAAAAACAGCTTCAGCTGTTAGAGGGTCGGCTTTGTGATAAAGATGAGAAGATAGACCTGCAGTCGGAACAATTGGCTCAAGTCCACAACGAAAATGAGACATTAACCCAAAGCCTGTCGGATCAAAATGAACGACTTGACTTCTTTAGGCAGGAGTTTGCGCTACTGTCTCAAACGTATCAAACTCCCAACCAAGGGTTCGACGCCTGTTTGGAATGTCCATATCGCGTGTTGATTATTGGTGGTATGAAAACGTTACGGCCGTATTATCAACAGATCGTGGAATCTGGTGGTGGCAAATTTAAGCATTACGACAGCCGTGATTATTATAGTGAACAACAGTTAAAAGCCCTTGTTAACTGGGCCGAAGTTGTGCTTTGCCCAGTTGATTTCAACAGCCACCGAGCCTGCTTAGCGATCAAGGGATTGTGCAAAAAGATGCAGAAGCCCTATCAGATGCTAAGAAGCTCGAGCGTGAGTTCCATCTCGACAGCATTGGAACATGCTGCTACTGATTTACCCATTCAATAATGCTAAAGCGCAGAGATGCTAGAGAGTAAGCTAGCTTACCGAAATTAACCTCGATAAGCTCAGCCTGCCTTTAACCATAGGAGAAAGAGAATGATTGCAGTAATGAACCGAATCCCTGTTAATCCCGAACACGGGGAAGCCTTTGAACAACGGTTTTCTGACCGCGCCGCCCTCGTCGATGGCATGGCTGGGTTTATGGCGTTTCGTCTTATGCGACCCACCAATCCTGAAGATCCATATGTGGTGATGACCTTTTGGGAATCAAAAGCACATTTTGAAGCGTGGACGCAATCAGAGGAGTTTAAGCAAGGGCATGCTCGAGCCGGCCGCTTACCAAAAGAGGCTTTTTTAGGTCACCCCAAAATTGAGGTGATGGAGATTATCCAAGAAGCTGTGGCTGGCAAAGTGATGGAAGATGTAGGTTAATTTAGCATCATGGAAAGAATAGATCATATCATTATTTCAGCTGAAAATTTTAAAGAAGCTGTTCAAGATTTTCGTGAAGCTGGCTTTGAAGTGTTTTTTGGCACCCGTGAAGCTAAGGCAACGAATGCCCTAATCTTTCTAAATGACCATAGTTTTATTGAATTGCTAAAGGCAAATGTTGCTCCCCCCATTGTGAGGTGGTTGACTCAATTGGGCATCATGAAGTTTTTTAGCCCTTACTACAATCGCATTGGGCATTATGCTTTAGCTCAGGAGCCAATCCTAGATTACGCTGTTTACAGTGGCAATCTTCGGGGACTTTATGAGCGAGTCAGGGCAAGCAGTTCTGAAATCCGAGAGCATAGGCGAAAACGACCCGATCGCTCTTTTGTACTGTGGCAATTTCTGATGCCTAAAAATCTTAAGCTGCCGTTTGTCATGTCAGATTTTTACCCAAACAGAATGACTCGGCAAGAGACCAATGTGCATCCTAATGGTATTACGGGCATTGGGGCGATCAATGTGCAATTTGATGGGGAACAGATTGCCGTTATCGATAACCTCGTTCGGTTCTTCCAAATTTTGCCTGAAAACATATCAACTCATTCCCAAGGATTTAGTGTTAAGACCGAAAATGCTATCGTCAATTACACGAAATCTGCCCGGCAGCGAATCAATTCCGTCATGCTTACCCCATATTCTGAAACGGTCAATCAGAGATTACGCAAATATGGCATTAGAACCACAAATCCCACTGACTTGCTTTCAAATCAAAATCTATTAACAGGGTCATGACAGGTTTTGAGATTTTCGAAAACGTACTTTTTCAACGATCACGGAATAAATGCAAGATGAATAAAATCGTACCTTCTGTTGATCGCGCTAACCTTATAAAGATAGGAAAATAGATCTTTTTGTGAATTGGGAGAGAAAGTTGAAAAAGTATGCCTTAGTTTGTCTCGTTCTACTTGCGTTTTTTTCCATTGCCAAGGGACAGGAAACCCCCGTTTGGGACACGGCCGAATCGATGCGAGAGCTTGGCTTATCGGCTCAAACTGCATTATTTCGCAGTGAGCCTGATCTTGACCAAATTGCCGTTGATTTACAGGCAATGTCCGACCTTTATACCAATGCGCTACAAAGCAATATTGCTGCCGCCGCCCCTGCAGTTGATGAGGCCATCATATTAGCTATATCGGAAGCTCAAGTGGCGGGTGCTGCCGGAGATGCGCCTGGCTTGGCTTTGGCCCGCGGGCAGATGTGGGCCCATCTCCTTCATGGAAGCTATAGGGTCACGTTAAGCGCTTTAGATGATGGAGAGACTGAAACGGCCGTTGAATGGCTTAGACTGCGCGAATATCGTCGTTCGACGATTGTTAACCTAGTGAATAGTCCTGCCGATGCCGTTATGCAACAGGTGCTGCGTGAAACGGTGTCACCAACTGATGCAAAGCTCATCGTTGATAGCGATCTCCGAGACACCACTTTTTTCCGCCTGCGCGAAGCGCTCAATGAACTTGATGAAGCGATTGAATCCCAATTTGCCACTCGCTCATCTGAGTGGGTAGGGAAAGCCCAAGGTTATTTTGCACTTTTAGAAGAAGATTATATTTCCAAACAGGGCGCATCCGCATCAGCAGATTTGTGGACTGCATTAGACGCCGCGGGAAAAGCGGCCGTTTCTGAAGATTGGGCCACTCTCACTACACAAGCAGAGATTGTTCGTTCTGGACTAGCCAACTATCAGCCTATTGCCTTTACCGAAGAGCAGCTGGCAGAGCGCGCCCAGCTGCTTTACCTGTACACAGATCTCATTTGGATTGAGTATCGTGATGCGGTCAGAAATGGTGAAATCACCATTGCTATTGAATATCAGGAAACCGTTACCTTCCGCAATCAGGCCGAAACGATTTTTGAAGAACTTCGTCCGACGATTGAAGCAAACGATCCTTCTGCCGCTCAACGCTTGGCTGAAATTTACACCGAAATTGAGGCTATTGTGGCTGTTATTGGTCCAAAAGCGGATGTAGAACCGCTGGTGATGGAAGCCATTGGTCTGATTGAAACGGGGCTAGCCGTAGACGCAACGGCCGTTGCCGACAGCGGCGCTTCAATAACGCTTATTAACAATCTACTCGACGAGGTCATGATTGCTGTCGAATCTGGTAATTACGAATTAGCCGAAGATACCCGAATCGAAGCGTACGCCTTTTTTGAAACCGGTCCTGAAGTTAAATTAGCCAATCGAGCCCCAAGATTAGCCCGAACCATTGAAGGTATCTTTTGGGAAGGCACCGGCGGTGAAGAAGGCTTAGCGGCCATGATTCGCAATGAGGAATCCCCGGACACCATTGAAGCCCGCATTGCTACCCTGCGAGAGCGATTGGCCGAAAGTGAAGCATTCCTAGCGGCTGAAACCAATAGCACCGTTACCATTTTTAGTAGTGCAGCCATTATCATCCGTGAAGGGCTGGAAGCCGTTCTGATTATTGGCGCCATTATTGGGTTTATGCGTCAATCTGCCGAAACGCGAAAGTACGTTTGGTGGGTAGGCGCAGGTGTCGCTGCAGCCATTGCCCTAAGCGTTCTCATTTGGTGGGGTGCAAATACGATTTTTGTCATCTCCTTTTCAAATCGAGAGCTTTTAGAGGGTCTGACGGCTTTGGTCGCGGTGGCGGTACTTTTTTACGTGACAAACTGGCTGTTTCAAAAGGTATATGTTCAAGATTGGATGACTTTTGTGAAGGAGCAGGTGGGCAAAGCTTTAACCTCTGGCTCAGCCATGGGGTTGGCCTTTCTAGGGTTCACGGTTGTGTTCCGAGAAGGGTTTGAAACGGTGCTTTTTTACCAAACTTTGCTGTTTGACTCCGATCCCCAAGCCGTGGGAATCGGTTTTGTGGGTGGCTTAGTGCTTATCCTTATTGTGGCGTATTTGATTTTGCAGGCCAGTGTTCGCCTGCCGCTCAAGCCGTTTTTTAATGTGACAACGGCACTGCTGTTGATCATGGCCTTTAACTTTATGGGTAAAGGCTTTAGAGGGTTACAAGAGGCAGGTTATGTCAACGCGACCTGGCTTTCTTGGATGCCGGAAAATCTTTTGTTAATCGAACTGTTTGGAATTTATCCGACAGTTGAAACGACGCTAGCCCAGCTTGGTTTTGTTTTGCTAGTTGTCGGCACGTTTGGCTGGAGCCTGTTCCAATCCAGACAGAAACGTGTAAACAGTGTTGCAACGGATTAATTCTCAAGGTTCGTTGCTGTAAACGGGAAGAACTCGCGACTTTTGCGGAACTTATCTCTGCGAAAAAAGTCATATCGTGAGATTCGCAATTTTATAATCCAATATTAGGAGGATTAGAACATGAATTTTTTGAAGCCCAAGAGGTGGATCTTGGTGCTGTTTGTTGCCCTGCTTGTTGTAGCTTGCGGTGGTGATGACACGCCTACGGTGACAGAAGAAGAAACGGCCGTTGAAGCCGAAGAACCTGAAGCCGAAGAAGAGATGGAAGAAGAAGAAATGGAAGAGGAGGAAATGGAAGAGGAGGAGATGGAAGAGGAAATGATGGACGAAGAGATGATGGCGGAAGCCGATCTCGACGCCGTCAAAGCCTACGCCGTCAGTAACGCCGAAAACATGAAAGCCGGCTCTGAACAGCTTTTAGAGGCCGCTGGACGTTACTATCAACTTGTCTCTGCCGCTGGTTTTGATTACGATGCTGCTTTTGACTCAGCTCCCGAAGAAATCCCAGGGTTGATTGCTGCTGCCCAAGCAGCGTGGCTCGCTACCTCAGAATCATATGAGCTTGATGAAGGTATCATCGCTGGTACGCCATCACTGGCCTACTACGATGTATTGATCGATGCTGGCGCTAGCGCCGCAGATGATCCCGAAGAAGCGCTGGAATGGAACCTGTTGTTGCCAGATGGCCGAGTTTTGGAAAGCCCAGGTAACTACTTCCACAGCCTGCTTGAACCTGCCCTTTTCGGCACCAACGACGAATATGTCGGTGGCGTTGTTAATGGTATTGCAATGCCAGAAGCAAACTTGCTTTTGGGTGCAGCGACCGGTTTGGATACCGCTACTGGCAAAATGCTGGACGACGTCAACGCTTGGGAACCAACCCTTAGCGATGCGTTCACAGCTTTGGTTGTAATGACCCCAACCATGAACGAATATTTCGAGCAGTGGAAACTGTCTAGCTTCGTTTCTGGTGATGCAGCTGAAGAAACCGCCTTTGTTGGTCAAAGCCGTTTGTTTGACGTGGTCAACATCCTCAACGGTTTGGGTGTGACCTACGAAAACGTATCTCCGCTGGTTATTGAAGTTGATAGCGACCTGCACGACCAAATCGCAGCTGGCTACAGTGATCTGCAAGCCTACGTTGGTGATCTCTACCAAACGGAGCTAGATGGCAGCGCCTTTGGTGCGGAAGAAGCGGACCTGTTTGGTACTGAAGCACAAGACCAAGCGACTGCTATCTCTGGCCAAGTATCACAAGCAGCCGCTCAGCTTGAAATTACTGTTGATGAAGAGTTTGAACTTGTTATTCCCGCTTCAGCGACCGTTGACCAAGGGTTAGCGGAAGTAAGCGGTGGCGCTGCCCCAGCCGGGGGTGAAGCTGATCTTGATGCGGTTAAGGCTTATGCTCTTGAAAATGCTGAAAATATGAAAGCTGGTTCTGAAGAACTTCTCAGCGTTGCTGGCCGTTACTTCCAACTGGTATCTGCCGCTGGATTTGACTATGAAGCCGCACTGGCCGCAAATCCAGATGAAATGCCTGGGTTGATTTTTGCTGGTCAAGCCGCATGGTTGGCCACTTCTGAATCTTATGAGCTTGACGAAGGTATCATCGCCGGTACGCCTACCCTGGCTTACTATGATGTATTGATCGATGCTGGCGCTAGCGCCGCAGATGATCCCGAAGAAGCATTGGAATGGAATCTATTGTTACCAGATGGCCGTATCTTGGAAAGCCCCGGTAACTACTTCCACAGCCTGCTTGAACCTGCCCTATTTGGCACCAACGACGAATTTGTTGGCGCTGTTGTTGGCGAGTTGGTAATGCCAGAAGCAAACTTGCTTCTCGGTGCAGCGACCGGTTTGGATACCGCTACTGGCAAAATGCTGGACGACGTCAACGCTTGGGAACCAACCCTTAGCGATGCATTCACAGCGCTGGTTGTGATGACCCCAACCATGAACGAATATTTCGAGCAGTGGAAACTGTCTAGCTTCGTTTCTGGTGATGCAGCTGAAGAAACCGCCTTTGTTGGTCAAAGCCGTTTGTTTGACGTGGTTAACATCCTCAACGGTTTGGGTGTGACCTACGAAAACGTATCTCCGTTGGTCATTGGCGTGGACAGCGATTTGCACGACCAAATTGCGGCAGGCTATGTTGATCTGCAGGGATTTGTTGGTGACCTTTACCAAACTGAGCTGGACGGCAGCGTTTTTGGTGCAGAAGAAGCTGACCTGTTTGGTACCGAAGCACAAGACAAAGCGACCGCTCTTTCTGGTCAGGTATCACAAGCGGCGGCTCAACTTGAAATTCTCGTTGATGAAGAGTTTGAACTCGTTATTCCAGCTTCTGCAACTGTGGATCAAGGCGTAACTAGTTCATCAAGCGATGGCGCTGATTTGGCAGCCGTTAAAGATTATGCAATTGGTAATGCTGAAAATATGAAAGCTGGTTCTGCTGAACTGTTTGGTATTGCTGCTCGTTACTATCAATTGGTTTCTGAAAATTCATTTGACTATGCCGCTGCGTTAGAAGCGCATCCAGAAGAAATTCCAGGCCTGATTATTGCTGGTCAGCAAGCTTGGCTGGTCACTTCAGAGGCGTATGAGCTTGATGAAGGGATTATTGCTGGTGTTTCTTCACTGGCCTTCTATGATGTTCTTATCGATGCAGGTCCAAGTGCAGAGGATGATCCTGAAGAAGCGTTAGAGTGGACTTTGACCCTGCCTGACGGCACAGTACTTGAGAGCCCCGGTAATTACTTCCACAGCCTGCTTGAACCTACCCTATGGGGTACCAAGGATGAGTTCGTGGGTGCTGTTGTTGACGGTTTAGTTATGCCAGAAGCAAATATGTTCTTGGGTGCTGCCCAGGGGCTTGACGGGGCCACTCAGGATATGCTGGATGCGGTCAACGCATGGGAACCAACCTTAAGCGATGCTTTCTCGGCCTTAGTCGTGATGATTCCAACCATGAATGAATATTTCGAGCAGTGGAAATTGTCTAGCTACGTTTCCGGTGATGCTGCTGAAGAAACTGCTTTCATTGGTCGCAGCCGTTTGTTTGACGTGGTCAATATTTTGAGCGGTCTGGATGTGACCTATGATAATGTTTCAGCATTGGTTGTTGATTCTGATAGCGACTTGCACTCTCAAATTGATGCGGGCTTTGCTGACTTGATTGGCTATGTTGATGATTTATATCAACAAGAGTTAGGTGGTGAAGCGTTTACGCCAGAGGCTGCTGACCTGTTTGGTACGGAAGCGCAGGATCGCGCTACCGCACTCTCTGGCCAAGTTGCCCAAGCGGCTGCTTTGCTTGAGATTGAAATTGTTGAATAATTGATTCATTATTGAAGGTGCCAGTTTTTTGAAGCTGGCACCATTCATTATTCCCAATACGATTCGGGGCTTACCTCATGTTTTAAGAATGATGTTCTAGGATATGTTGTGTAAGCCCTGACCGTCTTTAATTATGAAACGTCGACTCATTTTTCTCATTTTGATTTTTCTTTTATGGGTGCCTACGGTGAACGCCCAAGCTGATCCGCCTTGGCAGATTACTGAAGCGCTAGATCAGCAGTTTTTTGAGGTGCAGAAGCAGGTACTATTAGGAAATGTAGATGAGGCAAATGCGGCGCTTGAGGAGGGGGAACGCTTGCTGGCGCAGCTGGCTGAGGCCGGATTGCCGCCTGAATCGATAACGGCCGTTCAGGAAGCCATCGCCATGTCGCGGCAAGGTATTGTTGATGACAACAGCAATATGTTAGCGGCGGCAAAGGGTTTAGGCAGAACGGCCGTATTGTTGGGTAGCTATCTGCAAACGGTGGAAGCGATTGAGTTAGGAGATGTTGAACTCGCTCAAGAGTGGCTATTGGTACGTGATTTCCGTCCCAGCACCCGCTTTGAGCGACCTGGTGCCGATGCCACCCTGTCGCTAAATTTGCTAGCCGAGGACAGTCTTTCTACCGAGGATGCTGTTGCTCGCGTGACGGCCGACCTATTTGATACCTATCAAGGGAAGATGCAGGAAACGTTGGTCTCCTCAGCAGATGCCAATCAATTTTATGGTCGACGCAGCGAATCTGCCGGATTAGCGATGGGGTATTGGCGTATTCTGGCCGGCTCCTTTGAAGATCAGGCGGGGACTGACCGGCGGGCTGTTGTTGATGCAGATTTTGAGGCGTTGGTTGATGCTACTGTTGCAGAAGATGAAGCGGCCATTCAGGCCAATGTAACGGCCGTGCAGGCCAGCGTGCAAAATTTCCGAGCAGCAGCCCTTTCAACCGACGAGCTTGTACGTCGAACAGGCCAGTTGATTCGTTACATTTCTCTTATTCCTGTCGAGTACGATCGAGGGGTTGAAAACGGTGAAATCTTTATTGCCTTTGAAATTCAAGAAGCCGTTACATTTATGGGGGGTGCTCAAGCTGCCTTTGCTGATTTGCGCTCCGTGCTTTATTTAGACAACCCAGATCTGGTAGAAACTGTACAGGCACAGCTCAATCAAATTGAGGCTGATCTCGGTCGCGCCAACCGGAATGAAGCGGTAATTCCCGTTCGGGAGATGCAAAATAATGTCCGCGCGTTGAATCAGAATTTGAACGAACTGTTACCTGATGAGTGGAATCAGCTGGATCCCGATGCTGATTTTGATGTGATAGCGGCGGTGTTAGACCAAGTGGAAGCGGCCGTTGCTCAAGGCCAATATGACATGGCTGAATCAGCGCATTTAGAGGCTTATGCCGTTTTTGATTTTGGTCCCGAACCGCGCCTGTTGGCCTTCGCACCTGAACAAGTTGCCCTGATTGATGGCCTCTTTTGGCAGGGATTCGATGGGGAACGTGGCTTAGCCGAAGCACTCGCCCTCGGTGAATCACCGGAAACGATTGCCTCAATTCGAGCAAATATTGATGAGGCGTTGGCTGAGGCCCAAAGAACGCTTGGCGATTTACCCACCGCGCCAGGCGCCATCATAACAAATGCGGCAATTATTGTTTTTCGGGAAGGTTTAGAAGCCGTTGTCATTATCGCTGCGCTAACGGCTAGCTTTGTAGGCGCGTTAAGCCACTATCGTCGCTACGTTGGGCTAGGGGCGCTCATTGCGTTTGTCGCCACAATTATTACTGGCATTATTATGCAACAGCTCCTCAGTTCGTTTGCTCGGTTTGGAGAGCGGTTGGAGGCGGTGGTGTCGCTGGTGGCTATCGGCGTCATTTTGCTAATAACCAACTGGTTTTTCCACAAGGCGTATTGGACCGATCACATGAAGTCGATGCATCAGCAAAAATCGGGCGTTATGAAGGGGCAAGAAGCGGGACAGGTTTTTGGTCTGATCATGCTGGGCTTTACCAGTATTTATCGGGAAGGTTTTGAAACAGCGCTCTTTTTACAGGCGCTCTTCCTTGATGCCGGTCCATCAATCGTTTTGCGCGGCGTGGCCTTTGGCTTAGTTGGCGTGGCGGCTGCAGGTGTGGTCACCTTTGTGCTTCAGCGACGCTTGCCCTACATGAAAATGTTTGTGGCAACGGCCGTTTTAATTGGGCTAGTGCTGGTGACAATGGTGGGCAACACTATTCACGTCATGCAAAAAGTGGGCTGGATGTCTCTCCATCCCATTCGAGGGATCGAGATTCCTTACTGGATGGGTCTTTGGTTTGGCCTGTTTCCCACATGGGAAGGTGTAGGCTGGCAAGTGGCCGCAGCTACCTTTGTAATTGGAAGCTATTATTTGGCCGAATTTTTACGCCGCCGTGAACGGGAGAAAAAACGCAGACAACGCAAGATGAAGAAAAAATCAGCCACAACTTAAGGTATTTGAGAAAAAATAATACAATTTCACCCTGATTATTTTTCGGGATTGGCCTAATACTTTGTTACCAAAGTTTTTAAGTATTCCTTCTCTGGAAGAAGTTTAATTGTCTTTTGTAACGGAATACTAACTGGATAATAATAGCTTTTGCCAAGCTGTTTTATTTTAGTAAACAGCTTGCTTGTCCCGTGAGGTCGTGATGAAACTTTTCCAAAACAAAATTTGTAGCGCTATCGCTCAAGAGAAAGGGCTTGACCCCGGCGGCAACGCGGCGGAGCTGCGGCGCATGATTGTGATTGAAACGCCACTGCCGTGGCAATCCAATGGGATTAAGAACCTGCCAGAGGGCTTTCAACAGCTTTATAAAAAATTTCGGGCTGCCCCCAATATTGGTCAGCTGTTTAAGGAACTGCACATCACCTCATTTTTATTGGCGGCACCGGCAGGCGCAGATGGCACGGGTAAAGCCGTCAAGCGGGAGACCACAGATCGGCGCGTTATGATTTGGAGTCGGAATGGTGACGCCTCACCCGTGGCAACCCGAACCGTTTATCAGCTACCCGAGACCAAAATTGCTGATTTGGGATGGGCGCTCACCTACAAGCCAGAAACACTCTCTGAATTTGATCGGTTTTTAATTGAGCCGCATCAAAACGGCCGTGATTTTTTGGTTTGTACACACGGAACGCGAGATGTGGCCTGTGCAAAATTTGGTGTTCCGCTTTACAAACGGCTAAAAGAGAAGCTCGATGAACCGGATCGCGTTTGGCGCGTTTCTCATTTTGGGGGACACGTGTATGCCCCGACAATGATTGAATTCCCGGTTGGTATCTACTGGGCTTATGTTGGCAATGAGCAGCTCGCGCAAATTGTGTCGCGCCAAGGCGATGTAAAAACGCTCAAAAATCATTATAGAGGCTGGACAGGCACCCCTCGCGGAGTGGTTCAGCTAGCGGAACGAGAGCTGCTTTTACAAATAGGGTGGTCTTGGCTTGATCGACCGCGTACAGGACGAATTATTGAGCAGGAAGACGTAGACACACCGTCGTGGGCTGTTGTGGAATTAACCGTTGAAGACCCTGAGGAAATATTTACTGTTCGAGTTGAACGAGATGGTTCTGTTCAAACCCCTGCTAGCAGTACAAAGCTGTTTAAGTTTGCCTACACTTATCCACAATATCGGTCGGCTGTCTTAGCTGATGGGCTGAGATAGTCGAGTTACTTACAAACAGAAATGAGAAAGACGTTGCTGTTAATGTGATTTACTACTTTGTTACCAAAGTTTTTAAGTATTCCTTCTCTGGAAGAAGTTTAATTGTCTTTTGTAACGGAATACTTACTTTTCGTTGCGAAAGTTTTTAAATACACCACCCAAAAAATATTTAGGAGATCGGGCAAGGAGAATAGGTGCAAAATTTTGCTGAAAATCAGACAACTTTTAAGCTTAAACGGTTGATTGGTTTTGAATTACCGTTGCCATGGCAGCAGCCTGCCTATACTAATTTTTCTGATGCGTTTCAGATTCAGGTTGCTGAGCCAGCTTTCCTTAATAGCAACCCGAACGTAACGCTTTTCCATACGAGTCGGTATGTGCTGCTTGCTAATTCAGAAACGGCCGTTTCTGAAAACGCACGCGTTATTGTGTGGGAACGGCCGTCAGATGATCTGCCATTGTTTGAAAAAATTGAATACGTCGTTCCCAAGCGGCGGCTGCATTTTTTAGGTATCGCTCTGACACTGCGACCTAAGCGGCTTATAGAATTTGAAAAGTGGCGCATTGCGTCTACGAATAGTCGGGATTTCTTAGTGTTTGGGAGCAGTAAAGAGCGAGAGGGATTGCGCAAAGATTTACGCACTGCTGTAGGTGGAAACGGCCGTGTATGGCAAGCGATGGCTCTTGATCAACGGCCGTTTATGCCGGTAATGGTCTCTTTACCTGCGGGAGCCTATTGGCAGAAAATCGAAGAAATTGATCCAGAAATCGGCCGTATACATTTTTAAAGGGCTGCCAACAAAACAACTTGACCTTTGCCTAAATTGCAACTGAATAGAGAAACCATTTTATTATTTCAGTGAAACGTACTATTGCATTATTTTTAATTTTCTGTAAAATTTTAGACATACCTAAAACTAATATTATCTATTTCTAAATAGGGTGACAATGAACAATTCAGTATTTACAAAAGAACGTGCTTTTTATGCCATTATGGCCGGCCAAATGGTTTCAACAATTGGCTCTAGTATGACGCGATTTGGATTAGGCATCTGGGTTTTGCAAGAGACGGGAAACACGGCCGTTTATAGCATTCTCCTCTTTTTTGCCGTATTGCCATTAGGGCTTGGCTCTCTGTTTGCAGGGCCGCTGGTTGATCGGTGGGATCGACGCACAGTGCTCATCGTTGGCAATATCGTGGCGAGCTTCAGTACCCTAGTGGTCGCCCTCCTCTTTTTTGCAGATGTTCTCGAATTTTGGCATCTGTATGTTGCTTTAGCCGTGAATGGGGTGGCCAACGCATTTATTTTCCCAGCGCTTGATGCGAGCGTGCCGCTTTTAGTGGCGAAAGAACAGTTAGGCAGAGCATCTGGCTTAACGCAGATGATTCAAGCCTTTGAAATTATCTTAGGGCCTGCCCTAGCCGGCTTAGTGCTTGGTGGATTGGGCTTAGGGGCTATCTTCGTTGTTGACTTCGTTACGTTTGGGGCCAGCATTGTTGCCCTGTTACTAGTCGCCATTCCACGACCTACAGCCAATCAAGATGAGGCAGGTCAGCAAACGCTCTGGCAATCTTTTACCTTTGGTGTGACGTATATTCGAGAACGCCCTGCTTTTCTTTATTTAATGGGGTTTGTCACGTTAACAATGTTGCTTATGCCCGGTTTTGGATACGCCTTAGTGACGCCACTTGTTCTAAGCTTTGCGGATGAACAGGCCGCCGGTTTTGTGCTTTCAAGCTTTGGTATTGGGGCAATGGTGGGCGGAATTTTGCTAACTGCATGGGGTGGACCCAAACGACGTATGGATGGCATTTTAGGCGCGATGGTCCTGGCTGCGATAGCCGCTGTTTTAGCTGGTTTGCGCGAAAGCGTGTGGATAACGGCCGCTGGGATGATTCTCATTGGTGTCTCGTTTGTGTTTATGATTGGTCTTAATCGGGTGATTTGGCAGGTTAAAGCTGCCCCGACCGTATTGGGACGCGTGTTCTCACTGCGTGTGGCCCTTGGTGTTGGTGCTCAATCAATTGGTGTGTTGCTGGCTGGCATTTTGGCAGAACGTTGGTTTGAGCCTTGGCTGAACCCAGATGGAGCGCTGGCTAGCAGTGTTGGGCAGCTAACAGGAACCGGCGCAGGTCGTGGTATGGCGTTTATGTTCATGCTAATTGGCATATTGCTGCTGATTTTAACCGTTGTGTCATTCATTTTGCCGCAAGTTCGGCGCATGGAAGACCAAATTCCAGACTATGTAGAACCTGCTAGCGTAGCAACTGATTAGTATTTTGCTTTTTAACAATAAGCTTGGTCCCATTCGAATTCGCTTGGGGCAGGCTATGCTGAGCGAATTCGAAATAATGGTTTTTTTTTGTGAAGTAATGCAATTAGTTAAATTCCACAAAATATCTTGAAATAAACTGCCCAAATTATGCCATTTTCCCCTTGAAAATAATTTCCATTTGGCATTTGGGTAATCAAGTTATTGGTTGAAAATCAGACAAAAGAAGGTGGTTGTCATGACTCAAGCGAAAATTGAAGCTGGTTTAACTGATGTTCCTGAAACGATGCTGTGGACATTGCACAATCGTGCCCCTGAAGCGATGCGTTCAGACGGCATTATTAAAGATCCTGAGGCGATTCGAATCTATCAAAGCATTAACTATGATTATGAGCGGAGTTTTGGACGAACAACGCCAACCCACGCCATTCGCTCACTGGTGTTTGATAAACAGATTCGGAAATTTTTAACGAGGCACCCAAACGGGGTGGTTGTTAATTTAGGAGAGGGCTTAGAAACGCAGCGTTTTCGCGTAAAAAGTGAGCAATCGCTTTGGTTCACCGTTGATTTGCCAGAAGCGATTGCTGTTCGTGAGAAATTTATTCCACCTGATGCTCAACATCATCACATCCGGCTATCTGTTCTAGACCGAGATTGGTTTGAGGTCATCCCACACAATCGACCTATCTTCATAACGGCCCAGGGCCTCTTTATGTATTTTCCCGAACAAGAGGTTAAAAAGCTGATGCAAGATATTGGAAGGGAATTTCCGTTTGCGTGGTTAATGTTTGATAATATTCCCGTTTGGTTTTCTAATCGGACGATGAAAGGCTTTAAGCTGACACCTCATTACACAGCCCCCCCTATGCCTTGGGGGATTAACAAGCCCGATATTGAATTGACCCTCCGCACGTGGGTGCCAACGGTGGCTAAAATAGAGAGCGTTCCTTTCCCGAATTATCCTCGCGGTTTTGGGCGCTTGCTGTATGGGGTGCTGATGAACTTGCCTGGCATTAAAAATATGAGCCCTTCGGTGACGCTCATGCAGTTTGGTGATTAAGAATTACTGTTTCGCCCACTCTCATTTGATGGGTAAGATTTACAAAAAATGGGAGATAAAGCCTCAGGTTCCATCCATTTTGATTCCCATTGTTTGATAGCGGACAAAACTTTAGATATCCATTTTCAAAATGAATAAAAACATGATGGCTATTGTCGTTTTCTGGCTCTATGTAGCTGGCGTTGCGAGACGTCAGTGAGAGTCAATCTGCGTTATTTTTGGTGAGGTTGGGCTGATGAAACGGCCGTTTTTTCATAAGCTCGTTTAGCCAGATATGGGTACAATTAGCCAATGAATATTGAAAAAAAGCCACTTATTGAGATGAAGCATTTGCTTGTCATCTTTACACTCTTACTGCTAATTAGCTGTGGTAGTAATGCCCCCAGCACGGCAGCCGACTGCGCTGCCAACACCCTTCTGTTCACACACGACATGCTCGTTAATGATGCCGTTTGCATTCCCGAACGGCCAACACGCATTGCTGCCCTTGACCCGTTCACCTTTGAAGCGATGGTGGCTCTAGACGCCCCTATGGTGGCAACCTCAGGGGCCTACATGGATGAGCTGTTGACCTATGCGCCTCAGTTTGACGAGATGCTGCAATCGGTGACCGACTCAAGTAGCCCCGTCAATTTTGAAACGCTTATTGATGTTCAACCAGACGTGATATTGTGCCGCCGTACGGCGTGTGAAAGAAATGCCCGTCGGCTCCGGCAAATTGCGCCGACGGTGATTTTTGACAATACGTCAGCGGCAGATTGGCGTGAGTCGGCTCGATTCTATGCTGAAGTCATCGGGATGGAAACCGAAATGGCGGCAATTGAGCAAGATTACGACGAACGTGCCGCCATGATAGCAGCGTCGCTAGGCGATCAATCAACAACGCTCTCCGTAATGCGGATACAGCCCGGCCGATTACGCCTCTATTTTGAGCGGTCCTTTGCGGGGACCGTGTTAGCCGCTGCTGGGTTTGTTTATCCAGATGGTCAAGCTGATGAGGCTGATGCCAGCCGTGATGATCAAGGTCGGCCACAGCTAGCCAATATTTCCGAAGAACGGCTTTCGCTCCTTGAAGCGGATTATGCCTTTGTTTACGTCACTGAAAATTTAGGTGAAGATGATGCCCAAGCCTATCTGGATGAACTACGAAGCCAATCTCTATGGCAATCGCTGGGTGTTGTTCAACGAGGCGACTTACATGTTGTAGGCACATATTGGTTTGCCGCAGGGTATGTGGCTGCCCATGGCATGCTAGACGATTTGTCAGATGTGGTGTTGGGCATTAACGGCGAAGTGGATAATCCGTTTAAGTGATAGCAAGGGGGCGAAATTTAACGGCCGTAAACAAATAGTTGAACTGATGTCAAATCGTTCAATGACAGTTTGACTACTTTTTTTTGATAAAGCTGGTTCAATTATCTTATGTCTCATCCATTGAAGCATTCTGCACAGTCGTTGAGTCGCCTAATAGCTGAAGAGTCTCACAATCACGTTGAGGCTTATATGTTTGGCACTCGCGCCATGCGTGTTGCCGAACCAGCCGCTACTGGCTGCGTCTCCACGCTCAGCTTAAATACCGGTTTTGCCCTCACGACTTTCAATGTTGTCTTTCGCCAACCTTTTCGCCTGCATTTACACTGTCAGGTGCCGCACCTCGTTGAAATAGGTATTATCCTGTCGGGTAATGTCAATATGCGAGTACAGGGCTGTCGCCGCGAGTATGATTCGCTGTCAGGACAAAGCTATGCGTCAGTTTATTCGGGCGAAATTGGGACAGCAACATCGATGTCGGCCAATCAGCACGTGCAGATGCTTGAGCTGCGCTTGACCCCAGAAGCCTTGAAGGCTAAGTGTGCTGAGCTTGGCGTTCCAGTACCCCAGAACCTTCAACGGCCACTAGCCAACGCCCCCAACTCGCCATACAAGTGCACGAGCGTGGCCAATTTAGCAATGAAGCGACTGGGACAGCAGATTTTGGCACTGCACGATGATGAAACCGCTCAGCCTTTTTTGCTAGAAAGCCTGTGTCATGAACTGCTATTTCGCTATTTAACGTTTGCGAACGATGGGGTGCTTCCTACTCACAATACACTGGCACCCCGCGATGTTGAACGTGTACGAGAAGCGCGATTCATTTTGGCTTCACGCTTGGATAATCCCCCTTCCTTAAGCGAGCTCGCGCGACTGGTTAATCTCAACGATTTTAAACTCAAGCTTGGCTTTCGGCAGGCGTTTGGCACCACGGCGTATCGTTACTTGAAGCAGGTAAGATTACAAGAGGCGCGTCGGCGGTTGCAAGAGAGACAGGAGTCGGTTACAGAAGTAGCGCTGGCTGTTGGCTATCGAAATTTGGGGGATTTTGGGATTGCCTTTAAGCAAAAATATGGCGTTTCGCCTAGGGAGCTCCGCACTGGAAAAAAATCCGTATTTCGGTAGTTTTTCACCCCTGGATTGATTACAGTAGAAAAAATAAATCCAAATTGGATAGGGTTGCTTATATCAGCCGATATGCAGACATGTTGCGTTTAAGTCGTGATGTGGTTGGTATTGGTTTTGACTGAAAGCAATCCTTCCTCTTCGAATATTTGTATTGATTTATTGCTATTGATTACTTGCTTATTGATGATCGCTTGAATGCGAAATTAGAATTGTCAAATCTGAAATTTAGACTTGACTAAATAAATTTGTTGAATAATATAAATGCACCTTCTTTTGATAGATGGACATTGATTCCTTGTTGAAGCTTCAACCCATCAGATTGGGTTATAAAATGGAATCAGTCATATCAAAAAAGGGTTTCAGTTTACATAAATAGGTGCGCCGGTATTTAATCCTAACAAGTGAACCGACGTTAATCCTACTTTAATCTACTGTGAAACCATGAGTTAATCCAAGTGAAACAGTTTGTTAACGGGCAGAATAGATTTTTAAGGTGAACAGTGGTGAAATTGACTTGGCTGTTTGTTATAGCGAGATAAACGGCCGTTTTGTTTTTTTCCAAAACCACATTTAGGAGAAAGTTGTTATGGACCTTTCAAATCGAGAGCAAAGAAGCAAGATGACACTGCTGGGGGGATTGTATATCACCCAGTTTTTAGGGCTTGGTTTTATCGTAACGGCCGTACCGGCCATCATGCGCGATATTGGCTACAGCCTAGACCAGATTGGCTTAATTTATGTGCTTGGCCTCATTTGGGCACTCAAATTTTTATGGGCCCCTTTTATTGATCGGATCGGCTCTAAAAAACATGGCCACTATCGGAGTTGGTTGCTCGTCATGCAAAGTTTAATGATCGTATCGTTGATTGGGGCTGCCTTTTTTGATATTAGCTCGCAAATCAGCATTTTAGCCGTTTTCTTTGCGCTGGTGTCAATTTTTTCAGCCACCCAAGATATTGCCGCAGATGCCCTAGCCGTTACCTTACTGTCACCAGAAGAGCGTGGCTTAGGCAACAGCATCCAAGTGGCGGGCGGCTTTGTAGGGAACCTGATTGGGGGCGGTGTTTTATTAATTACCTATCAATGGTTTGGTTGGCAGGCCAGTCTGCTCTTTTTGGCAGCAGCAACCTTGCTGCCTCTTTACAACATCTGGCGCCATAAGGAAGCACCAGCACCGGCTGACGCCCGATCTGAGAAAGTTGGTTATCGGGATATGGCGCGCTATTTCCGCCGCCCTGGTATGGGTCGCTGGGCAGCCATATTGCTCACCTATTCAATGGGCATTGGCATCGTTTATGCTCTCCTTAGACCCATGCTGGTTGACTTAGGCTGGTCGCTTGATCAGATTGGTTTTGTGACCAATATTCTAGGTGCGCTCATCGGGATTCTGGGGGCGGCCGTAGCGGGGCTTATTACGCAAAGAATTGGTCGGAAAATGGCCATGCTCATCGCTAATGGTCTTGTTATTGTTTCAATCTTAGTTCTGTTTCCAGCCGCGGGTGGGATTAATAACCAGGTTTTGATTTACGGTTCAGCTAGTCTGATGCTGTTTGCATATGGGGCCAATGCCACCATTCTTGCCACAATGATTATGGATAAGTCTGATCCTACTTCTGCTGGAACTGACTATACACTGCAATATTCAGTGACCTCAATCCTCACCTTCATCCTTTCAGGTGCAGCATTAGCACTCGCAGAATCAATTCAATATGGTGGCGTTCTGTGGTTAAGCATTGGGCTCACAGTGCTATCGCTGGTTCTTATTGCGCTTTACAACAATTTTGAACCAATTCAAGTGGATGAGCCCAATATTTTGACGGTGGCTGATGATGCCTCGGTCGTGACTGGATAGCTACAAAAGTGGATTTTTCAGATCAAGAACAGCGCAGTAAGATGGTTTTGCTGGGTGGTCTTTATATCACCCAATTTTTAGGTGTGGCTTTTATCAGTACGGCCGTTCCTGCCATTCTGCGTGAGAGTGGCATCGGTTTAGATGTGATCGGTGCCCTCTATCTGTTCGGTCTTATTTGGCCCCTTAAATTTTTGTGGGCCCCCTTGATCGATCGATACGGCTCAAAGCGGCTTGGCCATTATCGAGGCTGGCTAATCCTGTTGCAGAGCCTGATCTTTGTTTCATTGGTTGCGGCCTCTTTTTTCGATGTCGCAATCAATTTTACCGTCCTCGCCGTTCTTTTCGGCCTGATTTCCCTCTTTTCTGCCACACAGGATATTGCTGCGGATGCCCTTGGCGTCACGATGCTAACACCTGATGAACGAGGCTTTGGCAATAGTATCCAAACCGCTAGTGGATTTATTGGTAGCATATTGGGCGGTGGGGTAGTTTTGATTGCTTATGAAAGGCTCGGCTGGCAGGCTAGTTTGTTAATTCTGGCTGCCTCAACTGCTATACCCCTTCTCAACATTTTAAGATTTAAAGAAAATAAATACTTCATCAAACAAGAAGCAGAAAGCGTGAGCTATGCTGATATCATCAACTTCTTTCGCAGGCCGGGGATGGGCCGTTGGGTTGTGATTATTATGACCTATCCATTGGGGTTAGCCGCCGCCAATGCCCTCTATAATCCGATGCTAGTTGATTTGGGCTGGTCACTCGATCGGATTGGCATTGTAATCAATGTTGTTGGGGCAGTGTCGGCCATCATTGGGGCAGCGATTGTAGGTTTACTCATCCATCGGCTCGACCGTAAGCTCATCATGCTTGTAGCAAGCGGGCTGACAGGGGTTGCTGCTTTGACGATGTTCTCACCCGCTACGGGAACTAATAATCCAACTACCATTTATGTTTCTATTTTTTTGTTGATGTTTGCCTTTGGTGCGTCTAACACAATTATCACGACCATGATGATGGACAAATCCAAACCTGAGGCTGCCGGAACGGATTACACCTTGCAATATGCCCTCACCTCAGCCCTCACTTTTGTGCTGGCGGGTGGTGTTCTGGCGCTTGCGGAGATATTTAGCTATGCCGGTGTTTTATACATCAGCCTTGGATTTACGGTGCTATCCTTATTGCTCGTCTGGTCTTACAACGATTTTGAACCCGTTCAATTCCAAAATGAGACTGATCAATTAACACTAGGGGATGAAATCCCAATAGGTACGGATTAAAAACAAGCACTTATGGAGAATGAGCAAGATCTTTTCCTTTGGCAAATTATAGAGCCTGTCAAAAAGCAGATTTATCTCGACATTGGCCTGTCGGTGATAGGTTGTGTGACTTGGTTGGGTGCGCTGCTCTTGATTCGTCCTATAGCGCGCGCATTGCTTTGATTTCGCTGACCGTATTTGTGGCTATGCAGTTTGCCTTTACCAATTATGAGGAAGGGCGAGCCAAGAGTGATGAAGCAAAGGAGCAAATGAACCGCACGATTATTAAATACGTGCAGGGCACGCATGATGAGCTGATTGAAGACAAAAACGGCCGTTATGCCGTCATGTGGGCCGCGCAACAGCAGGCGCGACGCTGGAAAGTATAAAAGCAAAAGGATCGAAGGGGCAAAATATGAAGTCAGGGCATATTTTATACAAATTAATCGATTGAGATAAGGCTGTAAAAGAATATACCAAAACAGATTTTACAGTTGAATAACGAGGCATTTTGACCTGCTGATGACCTGACAAAATGACAAACTATCTACGAAGGAGAAAATAGATGACAACAGCTGAAGTTGACCAAAAAGAGCTATCTCTCTGGAAAATTATTGAACCCGTCCAAAAACAAATTTATATTGGTATGGCGCTGTCGGCCATTAGTGGTTTAGCGTGGATTGGGGCACTGCTCATGATTCGCCCCATAACGCGCGAACTGTTGGCAGATACAACTAACACAGCCTTTTTATGGCAAAATCTGGGAATTGCTGTCGCCTTAATTGCCGTTGGTATTGTGCTGCGGGTTTACTCCTTT
This sequence comes from Chloroflexota bacterium, assembly GCA_039029915.1. Taxonomy (GTDB): domain Bacteria; phylum Chloroflexota; class Anaerolineae; order Promineifilales; family Promineifilaceae; genus QQUD01. The sequence continues at coordinate 12,969 of JBCCFD010000020.1, read as the reverse complement.
AACTGGTCTCACCAGGGCGCATTCGTCCTAGAGGAGATTTTGCGCACCCAGTTAACCACCCATTTAGCCAAAGTGCCGCTTGGGTACGTGGTGACGACTGGCTCAGGTGCCTTGAAAAAGATTTTAATGGACGATGTGCGCAGTTTGCACGCTTTTGTAGCGGATAGCACCCCTCTCTTGGCGCGTGGTTATACCATGCCGTTCGTCATCATCATTGTCATGTTTTTTGTTGATTGGCGTATGGCGCTTGTGTCTTTGATTGTTTTTCCAGTAGGTATTATTGCCATGAGGATTGCCTTTAAAGATTATGATCTGTTGCGGGCCAAGTATGATGCCGCCAATGAGCGGATCAACCGCACCATTATTGAATATGTGCAGGGCATGCAGGTGGTGCGTACCTTTGATGACGGCACCTCTTCATTCAAGCGGTATCGTGATGCGTTGGAGCATGCCACAGAGTCACAGCGAGTTTGGTCCGATAAATCACGGGCACCAGCTTTTATTGCCCGCACCCTTTTTGCGGCCCTGCCGACGTTAGCGATTGTGGCCACGGTTGGCATTTGGATGGTGCAGCGTGGCCTATTGGACGTTCCTACATTTTTACTCTTTCTCTTCTTAGCCCCGACCGTCGCAGAATCGATTGTGCCGATGGTCTGGCTACAGCAGCTTATCCAAATGTCCTCCGCGGGAGCCAAGCGGATTGGCCGATTGTTGACAGAGCCAATCTTGCCTGAGCCAGCCACTTCTCAACCACCCCAAAACGCCAGCGTGACGTTTGAAAATGTCACCTTTACCTATGCCGAGCGGGAGCAGCCCGCTTTGGAAGATATTAGCTTGCAGATGGTAGAAGGAACGGTTACTGCGCTTGTTGGACCATCAGGCGCGGGAAAAAGCACCGTTGCTCAACTGATTCCCCGCTTCTGGGATGTGGATGAAGGCACCATTCGGGTGGGTGATGTTGATGTGCGGCAGATGACCAGCGACGAATTGATGGAGCAGGTTAGCTTTGTTTTTCAGAATCCTTTTTTACTGCACGATACGATTCGAGCCAATATTCGGCTGGGCAAGCCAGACGCTACCAACGCTGAGGTCGAGGCGGCGACAAAGGCGGCGCAAGCGCATGAGTTTATTCTGAAAGAACTGCCCGAGGGATATGAAACCAATGCTGGTGACCGAGGAACACGGTTGTCCGGTGGGCAGCGACAGCGCATTACCATTGCGCGCGCCATTTTGCAAAACAGTCCCATTGTGGTGCTCGATGAGGCAACGGCGTTTGCTGACCCTGAAAATGAAGCCAAAATCCATACCGCCATAGCCAATCTAACGGCTGGCAAGACGCTGATTGTGGTCGCTCATCGCCTGTCTACCATTGTGGATGCGCATCAAATTGTCGTGTTGGATAAAGGACGCGTGGCGGAGGTCGGTACGCATGACGAGCTGGTCGCGGCTGGCGGTGTCTATGGCGGACTGTGGTCAAAATTTGAGGAAGCGCAGTCGTGGGGATTGCGTCGTTCAGAGAAAGCGTTGGACAAAACGGCCGTTTCATCCAACGGTGCTGAAGCATAGGAGGGTCGCAAAATGATTGCCACTTATTTACGAATGATTAGAGCGGCTGGGTCGCAGGCTTTTGCGATGCAGCAAGGCTTTTTACTAGTTACAATCAGCGCTATTTTGCAGGGCATTACCTATGCCATGCTGTTCCCCTTGTTTCGGGCATTGCTAACACCGGGCAGCGAGGGGATTGTGTTATACAGTTCGGTTTTGATCGGTTTGGTGCTGCTAGATACGGGAGTGCGCATGCTTATCAATAAATATGATTGGCAAACGCAGAATGACACGGGGCACGAAGTGCGGGTCAGGCTGGGGGAACAGCTACGCCGGATGCCGCTCGAATATTTGAACTCTCGTCGAGCGGGTGATCTCAATGTTGTTCTGAGCGGAGACGTCAATGATTTGGTGATGATTATGGGTGGCCTATACAGCATCGTGCTGTACACCATTTTGGCACCTATAACTACTATTTTGATTACCCTTTTTATTGATTGGCGTCTGGCGCTGCTTATGGCGTTGCTGTTTCCACTGGCGTTGCCCATTTATCAGCGGGTTCGAGACGTGGCCGCGCGAGAAAACCGTGTGACGTCTGCGGCGAATGCGGTCGTCACGGCTAATTTGGTTGAGTATTCTCAGGGGCTGGCCGTTTTACGAGCGACTCGTCAGGTAGGCACGCAATCTGTGCGGCTGCAAGATTCACTGGCCGATTTGCGCCAGAAGCAATCGGTGGCGGCCAACTGGGGTATTGTGCCGGGGATTATGATTTCAACCGTTGTGCAAATGGGAATTTTGGCGGTAACGGCCGTTGGCATTGCCTGGGTTTTAGGTGGCAGTCTAAGCGTAGCTATCATGCTGGCCCTGCTGGTCATTATGGTCCGCTTTGCTGAACCGCTCTCCATGTTTGCCAATATGGCGACCATGTTTGACTTTATGGAAGCTGCCCTAGAACGCATCGATGATTTGGCCGCCGTTGAGCCGCTGCCCATTCTTGATTCTCAGGGAGAATTTAAAACATTTGATATCAGCTTTGATGGTGTTGATTTTGAATATGAGGCTGGTGTAAAAGAAAAAAATAGTGAACAGGTATTGCGCAACATTTCGTTTAGATTGCCGGAAAACAGCCTGACGGCGCTTGTTGGTCCCTCAGGAAGCGGCAAAACAACCATAACCAAGCTGATTACGCGGTACGCCGATCCACAACAGGGCAGCGTACAAATTGGCGGTATTGATATTCGCAGCGTAACGCCTGAAACGCTGATGCGCCAAATTTCCGTTGTTTTTCAAGATGTCTATCTGTTTGACGATACGATCCGCGACAATATTCGTATGGCTAAGCCAGAGGCGACCGATGCGGAGGTTGAAACAGCGGCGGAAGCGGCCAACTGCCATGAATTTATCACTCGCCTACCGCAAGGGTATGACACGACAGTCGGTGAAATTGGGGGGGCACTGTCGGGTGGCGAACGCCAGCGGATTTCGATTGCCCGCGCTATTTTGAAAGATGCGCCTATTGTGCTGCTGGATGAACCAACGTCGGCCTTGGATACTGAAAGTGAAGTGGCGGTACAGCGAGCCATTGATAAGCTGGTTAAGAACAAAACAGTCGTCGTTATTGCCCATCGTTTATCGACTGTCGTGGCGGCGGACCAGATATTGGTATTAGAAGAAGGCACCCTCGTTGAACAGGGGGCGCATGATGAGCTGATTGAGGACGAAAACGGCCGTTATGCCGCCATGTGGGCTGCCCAGCAGCAGGCGCGCCGCTGGAAGGTATAGAGCGTAGGAAAATTATGATTAAACTTCTGCAACAACCCAAATTTCGATTACTTGGAGGGCTGTATATCACGCAGGCACTCGGTTTGTCTTTTGTGATTACGGCCGTTCCCGCCATTATGCGCCAAAACGGTGCCACATTAGAAGAGATTAGCGTTATTTTTGTGTTGGCATTGATATGGGTGCTTAAGTTTTTGTGGGCACCATTTGTTGACCGGTATGGCTCAAAAAAACACGGACACTATCGAAGCTGGCTAATTGTTATGCAAAGCTTGCTGATTGTGCTGCTTGTCGTGGCGTCGTTTTTCGATATTGGCTCACAATTGAACATTTTGATTCTGATTTTTGCAGCGGCTGCATTTTTTTCAGCCACGCAGGATGTCGCGGCTGATGCTCTAGGGGTGACAATTCTGTTGCCTGAAGAGCGTGGCCTTGGTAACAGCATTCAAACGAGCGGTAATTTTATTGGCACCATGATAGGCGGCGGTATCGTGCTGATCACCTATAAATGGTTGGGCTGGCAGCCTAGCCTGCTTGTTTTGGCAGCGGCGACTGCTTTGCCACTATTGAACATTCTGCGTCATAAAGAGCAAACGCCACCAGTTGATGCCCGCCCACAAAAGGTCAGCCATCGTGATCTGGTCCGTTTTTTCAAACGACCCGGTATTTTACGCTGGGTAGCGGTGCTGCTCACCTACATGATGGGGATCTCCGCCGCTAATGCGCTGATTAATCCCATGCTGGTTGATTTGGGATGGTCCCTCGATCAGATAGGATTTACATTCAATATTCTTGGTTTGGGCGTATCAATCTTAGGAGCGGCCGCAGCTGGCGTTTTTATGGATCGCATTGGCCGAAAAACAGCGGCGCTTACGGCGAGTCTAATCATGGCAATCTCAATCGCTGGTCTCTTTCCGCCAGCAACCGGCAATAGCAATACAGCCATTATCTACGGTTCTATTTGCCTGATGCTTTTTGGCTTTGGGATTGGCGTTACCGTTCTTGCCACGATGATCATGGATAAGTCTGATCCCGATTCAGCTGGTACAGATTACACGCTCCAATATTCAATGTTCCAAGGAACGTCACTCGTGCTTAGCGGCATCTTACTGGCAGCGGCTGAGACGATTCAATACAGCGCTGCTCTGTGGATTGCGATTGGGTTTTCCGTTCTGGGTTTCATCATTGCCTATTTATACGACGGTTTTGAAGTCGTGGCAGTAGAACCCGTAGCCACTGATGCGCCGGTGGCTATCAGTGGAGATTAACCCTAGAAAAATGGTTTGTGTTTGAGCAACTTATTTCACTGTATCAAACAGTGATGGAGAAAAAGAATGATAAAAATCAATAAATCTGAATGGCCAGTAGTCCATATCGAGGTTGACGGCATCCTGACATTGCCCGACATGGAAGAGTACACCCGCGAAATGGACAGTCTGCTCGATTTTGCTGACGGAAAGCGAGAAAAGTACGGCATTATCTACATGACTGAGTTGGGAGATGATCAGGCAAATATGAAGCGCGAAAAAGAGGCAAAACGTTTGAGCACTCAGTGGCTCAAGGCAAATAGGGAACGTATTGGAGAACATTGCGTTGGCATCGCCATGGTGATGCCTAATGCTGGCAAAATGGTCAAAATGATGCGCCCCATCGCTAAACGGTCGATGAAGCGGATGATGGGGGCACCAGGCGATATGTTTTTTGAGCAAGAATTGGCTGAAACCTGGATAAAAGAACAGCTCTAAAAAGGGCAAACAAGAAGAGAATGAAACGACGCTTATTTTTTACAACAATGATTTTCTGGCTAGCTATTGGGATTGCGGCCTGCAGTACGCTGGGCAGCGGCGAGGAAGTCATTGTTAGCCAAGCTGAATTGGATGCATTTAATGCCAAGATTGCGAATGTGGTGGTTGATGAAGCCTCCTTCCCGCTCACCATTGAGCACAAATTTGGCAGGACTGAAATTACTGAACTGCCAGAGCGAATCGTGACGGTGGGCTACAGTGAACATGATTTTGTCCTGTCGCTAGGCGTCAAACCGCTGGGCGTGCGTCAATGGTATGGCGGTTATCAATATGAGACTTGGCCTTGGGCACGGGCGGCTTTAGGGGATGCTCAGCCTGAAACGATTGGTGGGGTGCGCAATATAAATTTTGAGAAAATTGCGTCACTAGAACCAGATTTAATTATGGGTGTGACCTCCGGCATGACGCAGGAAGAGTATGAGTCTCTTTCTCGACTTGCACCGACGGTGGCTCAGCCGGGTGAGTATGTTGATTTTGGTACACCGTGGCCAGAGGTGACGCGCATACACGGCCGTGCCCTGGGGCGCAGCGATTATGCAGAACAGCTTATTGCGGAAATTGAGGCCAGCTTTGCTGAGGTTCGGGAAGCGAACCCCGGATTTGATGGGGCCAGCTTGGCCGTTGCCTTTAACTACAACGGCTCACCGGGTATTTATGCTTCAACCGACACGCGTCCTCGTCTGCTGAGCGAACTTGGTTTTGTTACCCCCGAAGAATATGACGAAATGGCCGGGGATAGTTTTTTCGCCAGTTTTGATGAGGAGCGGCTGGCAGATGTGCTTGATGTGGACATGCTGATTTGGATCGCTAGTAATGATCGAGAGATTAGACAAATTCAAAGGCAGGCGCTCCGTGGCTCGCTCGACGCGGCGCAAGAAGGGCGTGAACTCTTCTTGGGCAAGCTGCTCGGCGGGGCGTTCTCATTTTCGAGCCCGCTGAGCCTGCCGTATTTGCTGGATGAGCTTGTCCCAATGCTGGAAGTGGCCGCAGATGGTGATCCGGAAACGGCCGTTCCTGAACCCTAAGTATGAAAGATGATCCTAGCAACTCAAAAGAGAGCTAGAGCTAGAGCTAGAGGAACGTCTTAGCACCCTCTAAATGACTTTTGTGAAAAATGCTTTTAGCTGACAAGCTGAAATGCTAACGAGCTGAAATGCTATCTTTATAAGGAAAAAATAGATGACAACTGTTGAAATTGAACAAAAAGAAATGTCACTTTGGGAAATAATCTCCCCAGTTAAGACCAAGATCTATATCGGTATGGCTATGTCGGCCATAAGCGGGCTAGCGTGGATTATGACTGTTGTTTTGCTACGTCCCATCGTTACGGAAATGCTACAACCAGAGCCAAGTATTCCGACATTATTGCGCTTAGGCGGCTTTGTTTTACTCTCGATTGTGGTTGCAATCGTGCTTCGTTTTTACTCGTTTAACTGGTCACATATGGGTGCATATGAGCTGGAGGAGGTGCTACGGACCCAGCTCACCACACATCTTGCCAAAGTGCCGCTAGGCTATGTTGTTACTACGGGCTCAGGATCATTGAAAAAAATCTTGATGGACGACGTACGCAGCCTCCATGCGTTTGTGGCAGATAGTACCCCACTGATGGCGCGCAGTTACTCAATGCCACTCATTACGCTTGTAGTCATGTTTTTGATCGATTGGCGTATGGCGCTCATTTCGCTTTTTGTCTTCCCTGTCGGCATCATTGCGATGCGGTTTGCTTTGGCTGACTTTGCTGAGGGGCGAGCCGCTTATGATGCTGCCCTTGAGCGGATGAACCGTACGATTGTGGAATATGTGCAGGGGATGCAGGTGGTGCGTACCTTTGACGATGGTACATCCTCTTTTCGTCGCTACCGCGAGGCACTTAAAAATGCCTCAATTACCATTCGGACGTGGGCGGATAAAAGCAAGCATGGCGCCTATATCGCCCGCACTCTATTTGCGGCCTTACCAACGCTCGCCGTTGTGGTCGTGGCGGGTGGATTCTTTGTTTCTCGCGGCACGCTTGATTTACCAACGTTTTTGCTCTTTGTCTTTCTTGCACCCACGCTAGCTGATTCCATTGTTCCCATCATCTGGATGTCCCAGCTTATCAACATGTCAAGTGCCGGAGCAAAACGGATTGGCACATTGCTATCTGAACCAATTTTGCCTGAAGCAGCAAATCCAATTCAGCCTAAAAATGGGAATGTGCGTTTTGAAAATGTGACCTTTACCTATGCTAATCGGACGGACCCTGCCCTAGATAATGTTTCAATTGTTATGGCTGAAGGCACGATCACAGCGCTTGTTGGGCTATCAGGTGCAGGTAAAAGTACTGTGGCCCGAATGATTCCTCGGTTTTGGGATGTGGATTCTGGGGCTGTATATGTGGGTGATGTTGATGTACGCCAAATGAGCAGTGAAGATTTGATGAAGCAGGTAAGTTTTGTCTTCCAAAATCCATTTTTACTGCATGATTCAATTCGTGAAAATATTCGCCTAGGCAAGCCAGATGCATCGAATGAAGAAGTTGAAGCGGCGGCGCGAGCCGCACAGGCACACGATTTTATTGTCAATGAATTGCCGAATGGATATGAAACACGAGCTGGGGATCGTGGTACCCGATTGTCTGGTGGACAGCGGCAGCGCATCACAATTGCCCGCGCCATTTTACAAGATAGCCCAATTGTGGTGCTTGATGAGGCAACCGCATTTGCTGACCCTGAAAACGAAGCCAAGATTCATACGGCCATTGCCAATTTGACGGCTGGTAAGACGCTGATTGTGGTGGCGCATCGCCTATCTACGATTCAGGATGCGGATCAAATTGTGGTGATGGATAAAGGAATGGTGGCTGAACTGGGTACTCACGATGATTTAGTGGCCTCAGGTGGTATCTATGCCAAGCTATGGGGCAAGTTTAATGAAGCCCAAGGCTGGGGACTGCGGCGGAATGTGCAGCAGCCGGAAGCAACTGATTAGTGACCAATGAATAGTAAGCAGGAGCTCCGTCGCCTAAAACTGAATCCTGATTGCTGAATATTATTTTTTAATGAAACGGCCGTTTTTAAACATCCATTCACTCAATTTTGCCTATCAGGCTGATGCCATTCTGGAAGGTGTGTCGTTTGATGCATCCGAAGGTGAGATCACGATGCTGGTCGGGGCTAGCGGCAGCGGTAAGAGCACAATGCTTCGCTTGATCAATCGGTTGACTGAGCCACCTGCTGGGGCAATTTGGCTAAACGGTGAGGATGTTACCACGTTAAACCCGCTGGCTTTGCGGCGGCGCGTTGGACTGGTGTTTCAACGGCCGTATCTCTTTACGGGTACAGTGGCAGATAACATCCGTTATGGTCCTCGGCTGGTTGGCAATGAGCTGTCGGATGAGACAGTGAGCGGGTTATTAACGGCCGTTCTACTTTCCCCAGAGCTAGCCAAAACGGCCGTGGAGACCTTGTCCGGTGGACAAATACAGCGCGTGGCAATTGCGCGTGTGCTCGCCAACGAACCCGAACTAATTTTGCTCGATGAACCAACAACGGCCCTCGATCCAAGAGCGGCCAAACAGGTAGAAGAGACGATTAGTAATCTATGTCAAAATCGCGGACTAACCGTAATTTGGGTGACCCATGATGTGGCTCAAGTGCGACGCGTGGCCGACAGGATTGTCTTTTTACAGAAAGGTAAAGTGATGGCTCAGGGAAATCTCACTGAAATGTTTGAATTAAAACATGACGCATTCCATACCTTTGTGAATGGGCTGGTGCAGCCATGATTGAGCTTGATTTATTACCTGAACTCAGCGGAATTTGGCGAGTATTCGCTGCGATGCTGCTGGTCGGTTTAGCCGTTGGCATTTCCTACTGGCAATCGATCGATATTGAGCGGGAGATGTTTGTAGCAACGGCGCGAGCCTTTATTCAGCTCATCGCCATCGGATATGTTCTAGAGCTGATTTTTGCTCAAGAGCATCCGCTGTGGATTGTGCTAATGCTGCTGATCATGTGCATCGCGGCCGCCAGAACGGCCGTTCGGCGCGGGCAAGGCATCCCTAATGCGGGCTGGATCACCTTTATTTCCATTGGTGTTGGAACCATCGTAACGCTTAGTTCGCTGTTGGCCCTGCGGATTTTTACGTTCGACGCGCAAACGATGATCCCCATTGGGGGCATGATTTTAGGCTCCTCAATGACCACTGCTGCGCTCACGCTGAATCGATTGAAAACTGATTTCAAAGCCGATCGACACGTTGTTGAGGAAGCCTTAGCGCTTGGCGCAGCCCAGACGCAGGCTGCTAGACCTATCTACAAGCGGGCTATCCATTCAGCCATGATTCCCACCGTTGATGCGGCGCGGAGCGTTGGCTTGGTCAAACTGCCCGGTGCAATGACGGGGCTGATTTTGGCGGGTGTCCCACCGCTGCAGGCGGTACAAATTCAAATGATCGTGATGTATATGCTCATCAGCGCGGCTGCCTTTACAGGCTTAGGCTGTGCGCTGTTAGGATATCGACAATTTTTTACAGAGGCCGAACAGCTTCGGCCGTCTGTTGTTTTTCAGGAGTAAGACCTATGTCAATGATTGGAACTTATCACAATATGATTCGAGCGGCTGGCTCATACAAGCGTACGGTCCAGACCGCTATGTTGTTAAACGTTATTAGTGCTGTTGTACAGGGCATCACATTTGCGCTTTTATTCCCTTTTTTCAGGGCGCTTTTTGCGCAAGATAGCAGCTGGCAGCTGTATGGCGGCATTATGGTGGGTTTGATCATCATTGATGCTTACCTACGCTGGTTGGTTAGCACATATGATTACACAACCCAAATGGATGCGGCTGATGAGGCACGCATCAAGCTCGGCGAAAAATTACGAAGTATACCGCTTGAATATCTAAACTCACGTAAGACGGGTGATCTTAATGTCGTTTTGAGTGGAGATGTCAATGATGTGGTGACGATTATGGGCGGCCTTTACGGGGTTGTTCTTCTAACAATTATTGCACCTGTTACGACTATTTTGATTACTATCTTTATAGATTGGCGGCTGGCGATTGCTTTGGCGGTGTTGTTTCCTGTAGCTATCCCGATCTATCAACGTATTCGTGCCGTATCTGCGCGTGAGAATCGTGTTTCTTCAGCTGCCCATGCTGCGGTAACCTCAAATTTAATTGAGTATGCCCAAGGGCTAGCTGTACTGCGCGCAACGCGGCAAGTAGGAACTAAATCGGTACGCCTACAAGATTCGCTGGCGGATTTACGCCACAAGCAGTCGGTTGCCACCAATTGGGGCACAATCCCAAATATTGCCCTGTCCTCGATTGTACAAGTTGGTATTTTGCTAGTGACGTCACTGGGTGTCTTTTTAGTTTTAGGTGGCACGTTGGAAGTGGCGGTGCTGTTTGCCCTGTTAGCAATCGCCATTCGCTTTGCTGAGCCGCTTTCTATTTTTGCGGGTTTAGCAGGCATGTTCGACTTTATGGAGACTGGCTTAGAACGCATTAGCGCCATGTTGGATATTGAGCCTTTACCCCTTCTGCAGCCAGTGAAAAAACTCGAAGCGTTCGATATCGCATTTGAGAATGTTGATTTTGCCTATGCGCCAGAAAATGAGGGGGAAGACGGGGAGCAGGTTTTGCATGATGTCTCTTTCCATTTGCCGGCAAAGTCGCTGACAGCATTGGTTGGGGAATCAGGTGGGGGCAAAACGACGATTACCAAGTTGATCTCACGCTACGCTGACCCACAGCAGGGCGTCGTCAAAATTGGAGATGTTGATATTCGAGCTCTAGAGGCACCCGAGTTGATGCGCCACATTTCAGTGGTATTCCAAGATGTCTATCTATTTGACGATACGATCCGGGACAATATTCGAATGGCAAAGCCACATGCCACGGATGAAGAAGTCGAAGCGGCAGCTGTGGCAGCAAATTGCCATGAGTTTATCTCTCGCTTGCCGGAAGGGTATGACACAACGGTGGGCGAAATCGGTGGATCGCTGTCGGGTGGAGAACGCCAGCGTATTTCGATTGCGCGGGCTATTTTGAAGGATGCGCCGATTGTGCTTTTGGATGAACCAACTTCAGCATTAGATACAGAAAGTGAAGTAGCCGTGCAGCGTGCTATTGATAATCTGGTCGAAGATAAGACGGTTGTGGTCATTGCCCATCGGCTCTCAACTGTCGTAGCGGCTGATCAAATTTTGGTGCTGGAAAACGGCCGTATCGCGGAACGAGGTACCCATAACGAGCTTTTAGACGATGAAAACGGCCGTTATTCTGCTATGTGGGCCGCTCAGCAAACAGCACGGCGCTGGAAAGTTTAAGGAATTATCAACGTAAAGCAGCGCGCGGCCACGCGCGCTGCACTGATGAGGGAGTTTAATGACACAACAACATACACAATTTGATGCAAAACGAGCATCTTTAGAAGGAAAGCCATCATTTTTACCGCTGGTTGTTAAGGGAAATGCGCCCCTTCTTTGCGATATTAACCTGCCTCCCGACGAGGAAATTATTGTTGCTGAACGCAACGGAAAACACGTGGCCTTTCAGGTTCGTCAAATGTCCTATCACCATTTGGCGCAGGGAGAATTAGCGGGTGAACCCTACTTGGTGAGCTTTTGAGCCGTTTGCTTAAGTGGCGTTGGTCTAACGCCTATAGTTAACGGAAAGGTGCACCAATTTCATGCCGGCGGCCTGTACAACGGGCTGATTTTGCTGCGTGATGAAGAGACGGGAACGTACTGGGATCATATATCTGGCGAAGGCCTTCATGGCCCGCTTGCCGGTTATCAGCTCGACGTGTGGAGCGTCAATATTACGACCGTTGCCAACGCGCTAGAAACTTATCCTGAGAGTCAGTTTGTTCAGGGTGGCGTACAAAAAAGATCATTTTTTCATTGGTTAGGCTACCTTCTGTTTCAACGTATTTTTGCAGGCAAAATGTCCGCTTGGAAGCCTAAATACCCGATGGGTTTTAAGAGAACGATGACAACCGTAGACGGCCGTTTACCGGAGATGACAACGGGACTCGGTGTCTTCGATGGTGAAGTTGCTAAATTTTATCCAATGAAACAGCTTAAGCAGGGCACAATCGAGGATCATGTGAAAGGGCAGACTTTAACGGTTGGCATTGATCGGAGCGACGGCACGCCGTTTGCAATGTGGGAAAACGGCGAACGGCCCAATCAGCTTCTTTCTCGCTGGTATGGCTTTAGTCTTACTTTTCCAAATACAGAAATTTATGCCAATGAGCACCCCTAATTTTAAGTTGGGGCAGTTCTTATCAGCCGATAGTGATTGAGCTATCCATTATCGCGGCAGCGTCTAAGAGAAATGAGTGAATTAGAAGAGTTCGGCATCTACTCACGCAGGATGATTATTGAGGTCAAGGAATGATTCAAGATGCGATTTTTTTTGGGCTGTTAAGCAGTATTTTGGGTAGCATTGTGATCTTGCTGTCGATAAGACACGAGCCGCGCATTTGGCTGCATGATGTCCCAAAAGAGATTCAAGCGGCCGTAGAACCCAAAACCCCCAGGGAAAAACGACTTGAAAGACTTTGGGGAATCCCATTTATGGGTGCAATGCTTGTTGTTCCTTTCCTCGTTGCCCTATGGAAGAATCAGCAGTATGCCTTTAACTTTGGCAGCGCGTTCTTATTTATTTGGATTGTTCTCATGGTGTTCAATTTAGTCGATCTCGTCATTATTGATTGGCTGGTTGTCGTCTGGTGGGCCCCCGTGTGGACACGAATTAAAGGGACAGAATATGTAGCCCACTATAACAACTATTGGTTTTACTTCGTCGGCTATCTGAAGGGGATTGGCATAACGGCCGTTTCAGC
>JBCCFD010000019.1:0-35334 GCA_039029915.1 Chloroflexota bacterium | reverse complement strand
GCCCAAATGCCCGTGCTGTATCCGGGAAATGTGCAGGAGGTTATCGAATACGGCCGTTATGGCATCGAGCTGTCCCGCTACTGTGGATCGTGGGTCGGCTTCAAAATCGTCACCAACGTGGCCGACGCCTACGGCACCGCTCGCGTCTGGCCCATCGACAACATCGTGCGGCCACAGTTTGAATTCAACGGCAAGCCATGGCAGCCAATCCAAAACAACGCCCTGCTCGCGCCCTACGTGCTCGACCAAGAGCGAGAAATGCACGAAGGACGCATGGAGGCAGCCCAGCTGTTTGCGGCAGCCAACGGCCTCAACCGCATCACCGTTAAATCAGACAGTGACCGACTCGGCCTTATCGCCACCGGTAAAACCTACTACGACCTTCGCGAAGCGCTCCACCAGCTTGGGCTAACCGACGAAAAGCTAAATGAATACGGTATTCGCCTCCTCAAAATCGGCATGATCTACCCGATGGAGCCAACTATTGTTTACGAGTTTGTAGACGGTCTGGAAGAGGTTTTTGTGATTGAAGAGAAGCGGGGCTTTATGGAAATGCTTATCCGTGACGTGCTCTACAATCACAGCTACCGCCCCAAAATTGTTGGCAAGCGGGACGAGCAAAACAGGTATCTCGTTCCCGGCCACGCAGAGCTCGACCCAGACCAAATTATTAAACTGCTGCGCCAGCGACTTCACGGCTTTGTGCCAGACGGCATGATTGCCGACACCAGCCTGGCGCTGAAGCTACCCATTAATTTGAGCCTCTCCCCCGCCACCACGCGCACCGCCTACTTTTGCTCGGGCTGCCCGCACAACCGCTCGACCGTCGTGCCGGAAGGATCGATAGCAGCGGCCGGCATTGGCTGCCACACGCTGGCCATGCTGATGGATCGGGACACGGCCGGTTTGACCCACATGGGGGGCGAAGGGGCGCAATGGGTTGGGGCCTCCTACTTCACCGAAACAGAGCATCTTTTCCAAAATATTGGAGACGGCACGCTGTTCCACTCTGGCTATTTGGCAATCCGGCAGGCGATTGCGGCCAACACCAACATCACTTACAAAGTTCTCTACAATGCCGCTGTGGCGATGACGGGCGGCCAATCAGCTGATGGGCAGATGACGGTGCCGAACTTGACGCACGGTCTCACCGCGGAAGGGGTTAAAAAGATCATTGTAGTGACCGATGATCCAGAGAAATATCCAGCTTCTACCAAATGGGCGGACGATGTTGATATTATGCACCGTGACGACATTATGGACGCCCAAAAAACTTTGCGCGACATCAAAGGGGTGACGGTCATGATTTATGATCAACCGTGTGCCGCCGACCTGCGCCGCAAGCGGAAGCGGGGTAAGGCAAAAATCAAGCCGATGCGCATCATGATCAACGAAGCGGTATGTGAAGGGTGTGGCGACTGTGGCCGCAAGTCGAACTGCCTCAGCGTCTTCCCCACCCAGACAGAATACGGCCGTAAAACCCAAATTCACCAATCCTCCTGCAATCTCGACTACTCTTGTTTAGGTGGAGACTGCCCCGCTTTTGTGTCCGTCACACCCCAAAGAGCCGTCAAGCAGAAAGCCCCACATCGACCAAGTCCAACGAAACTGCTTGAACAAATAGGCAACTTACCAGAACCTCACCAGCTGCCTGCCAAAGCAGGGAATGTGTATATGGTTGGTATTGGGGGCACCGGTGTGGTGACGATCAACCAAATTTTAGGGGCGGCGGCGATGATTGACGGCAAATATGCATACAGCCTCGACCAAACGGGGCTGAGCCAAAAAGGGGGTCAGGTCGCCTCTCACCTCAAAGTGCTGCCCCGAGAGCGGGACGTTGCTGGCACAATCAGCGAAAGAGATGCCGATACGTACATTTTGTTTGACCTCTTGGGCGGCACAGCCGAAAAAAATCTTAAGCTAGCTGATCCCAACAAAACGATTGCGATTGTGTCGAGCAGCGAGATTCCCACGGGGGCAATGGTGCGCAATACGGCCGTTGCTTACCCGACCCACAACATGATGCAGCAGCGTCTTGAGCAGGTGACGCAAAAAGAGAAAAATGTCTATCTGGACGCCATTGGGGTCTCTGAAAAGCTGTTTGGCAACCATATGCCGGGCAATATCATGACGATTGGGGCAGCGTACCAAGCGGGCGGCATGCCCATAACAGCGCTGGCCATTGAACGGGCTATCAAACTAAACGGCGTGGCGGTTGAGTCGAATTTGGCGGCGTTTCGTATGGGTCGACTGCTGGTGGCGGATGAGGCAAAAGCAGCCGCAATCATCAACCCACCGGAAGAAACAGTTCAGGAATCACCCAAAGCGCTTTCCCCGACTGCGCAAAAGCTGGTTGACCCAGTTAACGCCACGGGTGAACTGCTTCGCTTGCTCAAAATTCGAGTGCCGGAACTGATTGCGTATCAAAATGAATCTTACGCTCAGCACTATCTGGATTATGTCAATAAAGTGGCGCAGGTTGATGAATATGGCCGTTTATCTGAAGCAGTGGCTCGCTATCTGTTTAAGCTAATGGCGTACAAAGATGAGTATGAAGTGGCTCGCCTATATCTCAAACCTGAGTTTGAAGCCCAGCTCCAAGCCCAGTTCGGCGCAGATGCCAAGGTGCAGTACAAGCTTCATCCCCCATTTTTACGCAGTATGGGGATGAATAAGAAATTGACGCTGGGCCGTTGGTTCAAGCCGTTCTTTCAACTTTTAGCCGCTATGCGCTCTTTGCGCGGCGGGTCGCTGGACTTTTTTGGCTATACCACGCACCGCCAAATGGAGCGGTCGCTTATTGATGAGTACAAGACGATGATTGATGCAGAGCTAGCAAACTTAACACCAGAGCGGTATGAAACGGCCGTTCAGCTAGCGGAGCTGCCTGATATGATTCGTGGCTACGATGAGGTAAAGGAGAAAAACGTGGCGGCGTTTAGAACGGCCGTTGCCGATTTGCAACAAACATCATCAAGAATTCAAATTTAACTATCCGTAATCATTGGAAATGGTAAGGCTTTTCAATCGTTGGTACACAAGGCGATAAAAAAGGATCGCTTTTTTCGTCTATCTGACCTTGGGCTAAACGCCAGACTCGAAAGCAATTTTCATAATTTTCTTCTCGCTTTTGATCTTCATCGTCCCACACATACAGAAGTCCATAACATTCTGGAAGATGGGCAGCGGCCCATTTGAATAAGTCAATGATTGGCTCAAATCGATGATTTCTCAAACCGTGGACAGATACAAAATTTAACCCGTTCCCAGCTTTTGCAATATTAAAGTGAGAAAGATTGTCGTCTGTTTCCTTAATTTTCTCTTGCACCTTTTCAATGATTACATTCATTCGTTGGACTAAAACATCAATATCTGCGTCATCCGAGTCATCAACTTGCAGCTTTATCCAACCATGAAATTCAAACATCTATCATCTCCTATTATTTGACAAAGTAAATCTTCGGGTAAATTATTAATTGGAATTTTGTGCAGGCTAAAGCTTCCAAGGGATCATTCTGTACCCATTTACGTGTTCATGCACTTGCCAATTCTGGACTTTGGATAAGGTAGCCAAATACTTCTCCCACACTTGGTACACTCGCTCGTAAAGGTCATCTCCATACACACCTGAATAGATTTGCGTTAACAATGTACGAACTAGCGGTGATTTTTTCTGAGCGCATCGCTCCAGCCAACGCTTGAAAATCAATTCACGCGGCGGTTGGAGCGTGAAACAGCAAATTTGTTCAGCTTGTTGAAGAAGCCGCACATTTGGGTAGCGTTCAAAAGTTTCAAGCGTCATCTCTTCAAGCAGTGCCTCTTGTGTACAGGCCATAATCTCGGCAAAAGGGGTAAAGATATCGACATGAACCACGAGCCGCTCGTGAATTTGATCAGCCCATTTTCTCAGTTCCATAAAGTAAATTGGCTCATCAATTGCCGCAATCGGCTGAAGGACGGCAGGAAATAGCTCATCATGGGAGGCCGCTTTGCACCAGTTGATAAAGGTTGATTTTCCGCTTGAGCGGGAGCCTGCAATGATGATGAGGGTTCGGGCGATTACGGCCGTATTGTCTGGCATTTCATTTCTCCTAGCTGCACGCTGTTCAATCAGCTCGTGTAAGGACATAGCATAAATGATAGAAAGCTGATTTTGCAAAGTGATGGGTGAAGCCTTCGACAGGCTCAGGCCGCTGGTTGAGGTGAGGTTTTTCGACCTAGGGTGATGCCTTTGACAGGCCCAGACCGCTGGTTGAGATGAGGTTTTTCGACCTAGAGTAAAGTCTTCGACAGGCTCAGACCGCTAGTTGAGATGAGCTTTTTCGACTTAGGGTGAAGCCTTCGACAGGCTCAGGCCGCTGGTTGAGATATTTTTAATTAAACTTGGGTGAAGCCGATAGGCTCAGGCACCTTGGTAAGGCCACACAACTTGAAACACCAAATAACCACTAACCACTAACCAATACACCAATATACCAATACACCAATATACCATTACACCCATACAACAATCCCTAATTCCCAACTCCCTCCGGCTCATACGACAACAGAAACTGCAGCGATTGGGCGAGGTAAACGGCCGTTTCTACCGGCGGCAAGCTGTAAAAATTAGACCATGCTTCTCCCTTATAATCATCATAAACCGCTTCGCGGTCAGGATGGGCAGCAAGGTAGCCAATGCGAACGGCATGCCCAACAACAACATCGGTCACCACATAATCATCTAATTTAAGCAGGGAGTTTTTACGGAAAAAGCTTACTAAAACAGTCAGGGCCTCGATCGTAAGCTGGCGATATTCAGGAGCTGGAATGCGGCTTAACAACTGTTCAATTCGAAGCACAAACGCCGTTTCGCCAGGCGTCATATCAGAGAGCACAATCGAGCTGTCTAAATTGTTGCGCAGCTCAAATCGGTTGCCAATGATTAGCCCTCTGGTGTGCCGAAAGACGCCCCAAAGCTGACCATAAAACTCTTTTGTCATCCGATAAAGTGCGCCTTGATGCTGACGCCAAACGAGCCAACCTTCTTCAGGCACCTCAACCGTCTCAATGCCCAAATCAAAGTCCCACACCAGTGGCGAATCACTGTTTTCGACGTGTAATGATTCAAGCTGAAGCGTCATCGACCCCATCGATTGATATTGGGCAATAGCATTTTGGACCTGGCTCTGAATTTCAGACGGCGGCATATGCATCAGACTTTCGTATGCTTCTGCCTGGGTTAAATTTCTTTCTCGTGCCAATTGACCTGTAAATAATGTAATGAGATACCCGACCCGCACGGTGAGCAGTTCATCAAAAAGGTGGGGCTTGGCTTTGATGAGTAAGCCTAAGTAGACCAGCACCTCCTGAGTGAGCACTTTATCTCGCACATCGTCACGAGAGTAGGTGCGAATCTTATCGAGCAGTTCGCCAGAGGGTAACGGCCGTGTGATCAACGACTCATCACTATACGACCGTCCCACCTGAATAAGCTTTTGTTGCACTAAAATCGCATTGATAGAGCTGTGCAAATCAACATCCACTTTGTCTAATAGCCCAGCCGCTCGGCGCACAACCGCCCACAGGCGCAGCTGCCCCGCTTGTTCATAAATTCGTTCCAGTCGTTCATACGCCGTTAAAGCGCCAGCTGGTCCATCAACCTTGGTGTTGATGCCTTCGCGCGCTACGATCGCCGCGAGCAGCTCAACCTGTTCATATAAATTATGAGTATGGTTTAGTTTTTCAAGGAGAACGGCCGTATTTTCCTCAAATTCAATCGCTAGCGCCCCTTCCTTCCCCAGAGGCGCATGCACATTTGGATCAAAGTCGGGTGAAAAGCCTCTCATTTGCAAGCCCAAGAGCTGAGAGTCTAACATTAAACCGTTCAAATCATCGATTCGTTCAAAAGTAGCTGTAGAAATCAGCTGATTGAGTCGGTCTGAGTAAACGGGTACGCCCTCAACCTGCCCCGCGCGAATGCTGTTGATGAGCTCATAGAACGCGGTCCGGTCATCATTAAGCAGCGCATGGGTTAAGTAGATAGTCACCGTGGGTCGACCTAGCTCGGTCCAGTGCCGATGGATATACGACAGTTCACTTTTGAAACGTTGCACTAAAAAGTCAAGATCGTAGGCAAGATAAAACGCCTGCTGCATAAAGAAATTAGATAGACAGACAATTGTTTTGCCTTGGAGCTTGTACAAGCGGCTGGTGGTCAAACTTTTGAGAGCACGTGAGGAACGGCCGTTTAGCCCTAGTTTCTCATTTCGCCCAACTTGACCAAACGCACGCACCAGTTCATATGGAGGCAAGACGATCATGGGCTCCAATGTGTCGACCGTTTCCGTCAGCACGCCGTGAACAGCTAGCTCTTGCTTTAACGCTTCATCTTCAGCTAAAAATGAGATTTGGACGACGGGACGGCGGGACACGCCCAGATGGCGCCGGCCTAGCGGATCAATGTCCCCAGGATGAAGCACCCCTTCGCGAATCATCTTGCCTAAAAAGTATAAACTCTGCGCCCAAACAAGCGGAATATTTTCATTCGGTATGCGCTTCTGAGAATGGGGATTCGCTTTTTCGGCCTCAATTGAGTCTTCAGGCACATAATACAGTTCGGGTAAAAGCGTTTGCCCGCCTCGATCCACCATCACCGATTCTAACCGCTGCTCCATCTCTTCAATTTGAGACTGATTCTGAGTAAAAAAGCCGTCCAGATATAAATAGGTGTAGAAAAGCGGCCATTCTGACTCAATATCCGTAAACTTTTTGAGCTCCTCCGGCTCATAGTGCAGCCGATGCTCATCTTCTAAAACAGATTGATGCCCGTCTCGTAAAAACCGCTTAAGCCCATAGTTCCCTTGGAGCTTATTGATAATTTCTTGGCGGGTGCTATCCAGTAAGGTTTGGTTTTGAATGGCGAAGGCAGGGAAGCTGATGATGCTTAACAGTGCCGCATCCACCTCTTTCGTAGCAGATTCACGGGGTAACATCGAGTTAAGCGTGATTTCAGCATGGGCAATATTGTCGGGAACAACGTGAACAACAGAAGGTTGACCTCCTCGTGCTCCAAACAAATCAAATCCATTCAATGCTTCAAGGGCAGCCTTGGCCATCCCTAGCGAGCTGGCGTTAAGTTCAGCGCTACCTGAATTAGTTTTAGCGCCCCGTTCCCAAATGCCATAGTCTGGGGTCCGATAGGCGCGTTCAATATAGAAAACGAGGTTCTGAATAAAATTAACTTCATCAAGCGTCCAAATGATGTCTAACCCGGAGGCGATCATTTGGGTGGTGATGAGAAGGAAAATGGATGTGGCATCAATTTGCAAATGCCCCCAAGCGTGATCACCCACAACGGGATCACCCGTTTCGGTATCATATTTGGCGTGCAGGGCGTCGTGTAAAAACTGGTTTTGCTTAAAGGCTTCAACCTTGTGGGATTGGTGCATCATTGAGCGCAACAAGCCCCGCATCAGCTTGACACAGCTTTGCTCTAGTTCAAAACCGCGCCCACCATCATCATCTAATTTCCGGTAGGCTAACGCCAAACCCCAAACGGCTAAAATACTGTACACATTGTCACGGACCCAAGCATCGGTATAGTCGCCGTGGATGGTAACGGCCGTACTAGCCGGCAGCAGGCCACTAATTGGATGTTGCTTGTCTAAAATAATCGCTTTGATTGAATCGTAAAATGGGTCTAACTTCGCTCGCAGTTGATTGCTATCCATAAATGTCTTTCCAACACACTGTTGAACCTTTAATAACGCCCATATTATGCCAAATAATTGAATGATTGGGGATAGGTTAATTTGTACAAGAAGGGTGAGGTGATGGTTTATTGGTGATATTGGTTTATTGGTGATATTAGCATGATGATGTGATGGGGTGCTGAGAGTAGCGTGTCGAGGAAGAGGCATTCATCAAGCATGCCTTGCACACACTCCATGAATTACTGGCCCCTGACCACTGATCCCTAATCTCCGATCCCCAATCCCTAATCCCAACCGCTACAGCTCAATTAACCCTAGCCGCAACGCCATAATGACCGCCTGCGTTCGATTAGGCTGATCCAGCTTGGTGAAGATACGTTTGACGTGAGTGTGCACGGTTGTCTCGCTGATATTGAGTTGACTCCCTATCTCCTTATACGTGGCAGAGGTCGCCATAAGCTGCACAATCTCTAATTCGCGTGGTGAAAGGGGAACAAGATCAACGGATTGATCAATTTTGCGGCTTTTTTCCAGCAGGGCTTGGGTGACTTGAGGGCCAAGATAGCTACCCCCTTTGGCAACAACGCGTATCGCGTGCGCCAGACCGTCAGAGGAGACATCTTTGTGAATGAAGCCGTCTACGCCTTGATCGAGGGCGTCAAGTACGGCCGTTTCCACCGGGGCACCCGATAAAACTAGGGTGCGAATCGTCGGCTGCTCATCCTTAATCACCTTTGCGGCCTTGAGCCCGTTCATCTTCGGCATCTTCCAATCCAGCAAAACCAAGTCTGGTGTTAAGGTGCGGCACAACTCAACCGTTTCAGCCCCATCTTGCGTCTCACCAACAATTTCAAAATCTTCCTCCTGACGCAAAACCAACACTAATCCACGGCGAACCACCTCATGATCATCGGCCACTAAAATCCGAATCTGATTCATATCGGAAACTCCACCACAATCGAAGTGCCAGCGTCTGGTTGACTAAAAATGTCGCAGGTTCCCCCCAAGCTGCGTGAGCGATCCTGCATGCCGCGCAACCCAAAATGCTCTTTGTCATAATTTTGAGTGAGCGCGACGGTTGGCTCAAAGCCACGCCCGTTGTCCCGCACCACAAGCCGAGCAAACTGATTGTAAATATCGACGCACACTCGGGCATTGGAGGCCCCGGCATGGTGAGCGATATTGGTTAAGCATTCTTGGGAAATACGATAAAGGGCGCGTTGAGCCTGTGGCAAAAGAGATTCAAAGTCTCCTCGAATATCGAATACAATGGCTAAGTTAGAAGCTTGCAGCACGTCAACAACATATTTTTGTAAATCGGCTTCAAAGACTGAGGCCGACATCTCTTCGGTCCAATTGTTATGAATCGTTTGTTGTATTTGTTGGCGAACCTGCTTGGCTGAGTTAATGGCCCACTCAAGTTCGTTTCGAGCGGCCGTCGGATCATTGTCAAATAGCTTTAGGGTGCCTTCTAAGGTTAACACCAGGCCAAATAAAGACTGGGAGACGGAGTCATGGATATCGAGCGCAATTCGAGCCCGCTCTTCCTTTAAGGCAGTAGCTTGAGCGCGACGCAGGCGGGTGCGCATCATACCGATAGAAACGGCCGTTTGTGTCCCAATCGCCTTAATTGACTCCAGCCGATCATCATCTGAGGTCGCCTCAGAAATGAGCAGCACCCCGATCGGCTGAACTCCCCAGCTCATCGGCACAATTAAACCTGTTTGCATTTTTAAAAGCTGGTTTAAATCAGGATTGATGGAAGCTGATGTTTGGTTCAACGATTGAATTTGATGGGACAATATGGCCGCGGCTATCACACCGCTCTTTGGGGATAAGGGCAATTTAATTGAAGAGGGCACCCGCTTACCCTGCTCTACCTGGTTATGACTTTGGTCTAGCCAGTTTGAAATAACCTGTGCTTCTAAGTCAACAAGACCCACAACGGCATGCTGATACCCAAACTCATTAACCATCACGTCCAGCACGCGAAACACAACATCTTCCACATCTGTGGCTTGATGTAATTCGGCCGTGAACTGCTGTAGGATGCCTAACTGTTGTGAGCTCGTTTCGCGGTTACTGTTTGCCATTGGTCAATTATGCAATGGTTTAGTTAGATTTGCACGGCACGCAAGCACATGGAGAAATAGAAAACGGGGTTTCACAGAGAAAAATCCAAAAAGGTCTCTATGTTCCTCGAAAGTAATATTTGACTCAATTGCCGCGTCAGTTCAATTATTTTTGCTCTTCATTTGCTTTGTTTCGTGTATACCCGCAAGGCAGAACACAACGATTTACATAACTAACTTTCACGCGATTCTAAAGGACTTTTTGACCATCTTGAATCTTAAAATTTTGGCCTGTTCACGTGCCGTTCACGATGATTTTACGACCTCCATACGGACTAAGATGAGCGGGTCACGTATGCTTAAAACAACGACATCTAACATAAAAATCCAATCTTTTTAGAAGCAAGCGAGGCAATTTTGGGGTGAAACTTTGTGAAAAACCAACGCCTCGTTTTTCGTTAGGCTCGTTAAGTTTTTTGTTCAGGAGAATCAATGCTCAACGCACCCACCACCAATCAAGGCCAATTTTACGAACACCTCACTCAGAGTGTGGCCGAGGGTCTTTTGGTATTAGATCACGAGGGCTTGATCTCATCAGCCAACCAAGCAGCAGCAGCCATTGTGGGCATGGAGCCAATTGAAATTATCAATCGGCCAATTCAACAGCTGTGGCAAGAGGCACCCACGCCTTGGGATCCAACTGTTTTTCAAGGAAGTCAGCTCGAAGAGACAAGATTGCTTCATGAAAACGGCCGTTTAATCCCAGCCCGAATCGTCTTCTCCCCTATCAAAGCCGCCAACAATACCGACATCACCCTACTCACCATCACTAGCCTCGATGATGTTAAGCAGCTTAACCACGCCCTGGCTCACACCCAACGTCTATCAAGCTTAGGAACGTTAACCGCCAGCATTGCCCATGAGCTTAACACGCCAATCAGCATTATTGCCGCCACCTGCAGCAATCTACAGCATGAAATAGAGCATGAATCGCTTGGACCCGAGCAGCTGCTCAAATATATGCAAATGATCGAACAAAGTGCTTGGCGTTCTGCTCGAATTTTAGAAGTGCTTCGCAACTACTCTTACAACGATAAACCTCAATTTGATGTCACCAACTTTAACATGATCGTTGAAGATGCCTTGGCGCTGGTGCGGCATCAATTTCGAGGCCAATACAACATACAAATTGAAAAAGAGCTTGGCGAAAATCTGCCCACGCTCGTTTGTGACCACCATCGCATGACCCAAGTGTTGCTGAACTTGTTAATTAACGCCAGCGATGCTATTCCTGACGAGGGGGGCTGTGTCAAAATAAAAACATGGCTACCCGAACCCGCCTATTCCGGTAACGGATCTACACCAGAATCGCTCTTCGCTTTTTCCATCGAAGATTCGGGGAGTGGCATTGATGACACGGTTAAAGACAAAATCTTCAAACCGTTTTTTACAACAAAGCCTCACGGTAAAGGAACGGGGTTAGGGTTGTATATCGCTAAACGGATTGTTGACCAGCACAATGGCACAATTATTGCTGAAAACAACGATGGGGATCAAAAAGGGGCCACCTTCACCGTCATTATCCCTCGCAATTTACAAGCAACAGTTTAAGTGAAATCAACGTACCCTGAGCCTGTCGAAGGGTTAGGACAATCATCACTAAATGCTACCCCCTTCATCGACAAGCCCCATCAAGACGCCATTTTTTCTTCAATTAGCTGAATAAATAGCTGATGGAACCGATTATCATTAGTCAGTTCAGGATGGAATGAAGTGACTAAGAGATGACCTTGCTTGGCAGCAACGGCCGTTCCGTCATTTAGCTTAGCAATAACCTGTGTGTCAGCCTTGGCCTCAACCAGTTTAGGCGCCCGAATAAACACCGCCGGAAACGGTTCAGATGATCCGTTCCCAAACTGCCCAATTTGCAAGTTAACCTCAAAGCTATCAACTTGCCGACCAAACGCATTCCGCTCCACCACAATGTCCATAACGCCCAGCAGCGGTTGATCCATACCGATTTCTTTGGCCATAAAGATCATGCCAGCACAAGTCCCCCAGACCGGTTTTGCATCAGAAAACGCTTTGAGCGGCTCCATAAAATTGTACATCACCGCCAGCTTGCCAATCGTCGTGCTTTCACCGCCGGGAATAATCAAGCCATCAATCTCGGCTAGCTGCTCGGGTAAACGAACCTCAACCGCCTCAACCCCCAACTGATTCAGCATCGTGATATGCTCAGCAAACGCCCCTTGTAATGCCAATACCCCTACTTTCATGATGACCCTTTTAGCTAGAAAGAAAAGCTAGAGTCCAGAACTAGAGGGAGGCTTTTGAAAAACAATTCTTGCCTATTACAAAAACCTACAAATAAACTCTTTAACTCTAGCTCTAGCTCTATGCTCTTTTCTCTAACTCTTTACTATTTAATTACCAGCCGCGTGTGGCAAGCTGTTCATCTTCTGACAAACTGCTCACGTTGATACCAACCATGGGTTCGCCCAGGTTTTCGCTGACTTTAGCGAGGATGTCTGGGTTTTGGTAGTGGGTGGTGGCTTCTACAATCGCTTTAGCGCGCTTGGCAGGATCACCGCTCTTGAAAATACCAGACCCCACAAAGACACCGTCAACACCAATTTGCATCATCAAAGCGGCATCGGCTGGGGTCGCGATACCACCAGCGGCAAAGTTTACGACAGGCAAACGACCTAGCTCTTTGGTTTCTTTCACCAAGTGGAATGGGGCACCAATGTTTTTGGCATACGTCATCAGCTCTTCATCTGGCATCAGCTGCAGGCGGCGAATTTCACCCAAAACGGTGCGCGCATGCCGAACGGCTTCAACCACATCACCGGTACCAGCTTCACCTTTCGTACGAATCATGGCGGCACCTTCACCAACGCGGCGCAACGCTTCGCCTAAGTTACGGCAACCGCACACAAATGGAATTTTGAAGCCGCTTTTGTCAATATGATAGATTTCATCGGCAGGGGTGAGCACTTCACTTTCGTCCACGTAGTCGACCCCGATTGCTTCCAAAATTTGGGCTTCTACAAAGTGACCAATGCGCGCTTTTGCCATAACGGGAATTGAAACAGATTCAATAATTTCCTTGATCATGCCGGGGTCAGACATGCGGGCCACCCCACCATCTTGACGGATATCAGCGGGAACGCGCTCTAATGCCATGACGGCAACAGCACCCGCTTCTTCAGCAATTTTAGCTTGGTCAGGGGTCACTACGTCCATAATGACGCCGCCTTTCAACATCTGTGCCAGACCAGCTTTAACTTTAAATCCAGCTACCTCAGCATTACTGCCGTTCAATGAACCATTCTCGCTCATATCTTACCTCCGAGTATCCGCTGCCATTTTGGCAAACGAACTGTATGAAAATTTTCGTATGAATTGGAATTTTATTCAGCTTAGGGAAGAGTTTCAAGAGTAATTGGGTTTGTATTTAACCTAGAAAATTAGCATATAACCAGCCCAATATCAGCTAATTCGCTCTGCCTCGGAATAAACGGCCGTTTTTCTTCATCACCAACCAAGTAAAAATATAAAAAGCGGAGGAGGGCCCCATCACTTCTCCCAGTGGTACCGATTTGGGATACATTCAGTTTTCTCCCACCACATGATTCTAGCCAGAACAGTAGCCCCATTTGCCCATGACTTAATTGGTCTATTCAAATGTAGGCCTAGCATAAATAATGAAACCTAGGTCTATTTCTGTAGTGTCAGCAGTTTGTGAGATAGCCAACCACTCAAATCAATGCCTCTTTCGTTGTTTGCATAAAGAGCACGAAGGATTTTTCGTCGTGAATAAGAAGACCCGTTTTCGAGCTATTGATGAAAGAAACCCATTTTTTTCATCCTCAACAAAACGATTTTTAAGTTTATCAACGGCCGTAATCACAATCTGCCTCTTCATTTGGTTTCTCTTTACTACCTTCTTCCCAGCCTCTCAACCAGCCCAGAAATTTGTAACAGCCGTTGCCTCCTGCAGCAGCCCCGCCGGAGATTTAGGCGGTACAATCTACCGCGATTACAACAGCGATGGGTTAAATAACAGTAATGAACACGCCTTTGCCCATCTCACCGTTTATGCGTTTGGTGATGATGGGGCCGTCTTGTCAACGGCCGTTGATAGCGACGGCACCTATGCCTTTAACGGTATCTTCAATAGCCAAAACCACGTCCGACTAGAATTTGCAGGGTTTAATAGCGCTATTCATCCTACGGTTCAAGGCAGTAAATCAGGAACGGCTATTCAGTTCCACTCAGTGGCAACCTGCCAAGCAAACTTCGGCGTGCAAAACCCCGGCGACTATTGTCAAGCCAATCCCAATTTAGCTACCTCCTGCTACACCTTTGGCTCACAAGCCGGATCTACAGACGATGTCTTTATTGATTTCCCCTACACGTCTGGCTCAAGCACCATTGGTGACACAGAAGTCAACTTCTTGAATCCGACAACCCACGCTATTACCGTCGCCGCCGATGCCATTGGCACGACTTATGGGCTAGCCTACCATCGCCAATCTGAGAGCTACATCGTAGGCGCTTACATCAAACGACATACAGGGCTTGGCACAATGGGCAACGAAAGTACGGGAGCTATCTATCGCATAAACGCCTCTGGGGTGCCCACTCTGTATGTCGATCTTAATGATCCGGCTTACTTTGGAGCCAACACCTTTGGAGCCAATCCCCACCCTAATACGACGACTAACTTTGGCCGTGATTCAGCTACCTTTGACGCGGTCGGCAAGGTGGGCATTGGAGACATCGATATTTCTGAAAATGATGACATGCTGTATGTCTTGAATCTCTTTGACAGACAGCTGTACGCTGTCCCTATCTCACCAATCCCAACAGCACCTATATCCACATCGATTGGCGTCTATCCGATTCCAACAGCGCTTCCTGGTGCAGGACAAGGCTGCCCGACAACGGATGTACGTCCGTTTGGCCTTGGCATTCAAGATGGGCAAATCTTTGTTGGTATGGTGTGTAGCGGTGAATCTAGCCCCACCGTCGATACGTTTGTCGATGCCGGTGCAGACGGCCGTTTCAACGTTGGACCAGACACATACACGGACAATGATGGCAACGGCACATACAATCACGGAGACGCACGGGATTTAGTGGCCTATGTTTATGCGTTTGATCCAAACAGCAGCACTTTTTCGACGGCACCCGTTTTAGAGTTCCCGCTCAACTATCTTCGTGAGAATAATCACGACGCATGGTTTTCAGCCAACTGGCAATCTTGGGGAAACGATTTTGACCAAGCGACGTTCAATAATGGGGTCGATGTTAGCTTTCCTCAACCAATGCTCATTGATATCGAGTTTGACAACGGCAACATGATTCTGGCCCTGCGGGACCGCTTGTCTGACCAATCTGGCTCATCCGGCTTTAGCCCCAACCTAGCCGATCCCACCCTCTACCTACCCTTTAGCGGCGGCGACATGCTACGTGCTTGTTATGTCAATAATGGCCAGTGGGCCATCGAAGGAGATGCCGCTTGTCCGGTGACAACAGTCGGCGGAGCAGCCAACTCTGGCCCCGGTGGAAATGAATATTACTTTGGGGAGCGTTATGGTTTAGATGCAACTGGTCAGCACAAAGAAACAACGCTAGGCGGTATTGTTCAAATTCCCAGCCAATCAGAAGTGATTGTCAATGTGTTTGATCCTCAGCTACAAAATAGCAATGCGGCAAATGGATTTGATGAAAATGGCATTCGCTTTATTGATAACGAAACGGGCGAAGTGACCCGCGCATATACGATTTTTGAAGGTAATTTCAGCATCGGGGCTTTTGGGAAAGCGGCTGGTATTGGCGATCTCGAAGCAGCTTGCGAGGCAGCCCCAATTGAAATAGGCAATCTGGTTTGGCGCGATACCAATCTTAATGGCGTTCAAGACCCCGGAGAAGACCCTATTTCAAACGTCGAAATCGCGCTTTATGATTTGTCAAGAACGGCCGTTGCCACCACCACAACCAATAGCGAAGGCCAATATTATTTTATCAACGCCACGGATCCCCGGCTTTCGACCATCTACTCAACAACTTTACCGGCCTATATCACCGTGGTCCCCACTAGTACGTTGGATGGTGGACTTGTCCCACATGCAACCTACTCACTGCGGCTCGATTTAACACAAACGGCCGTTTCCAGCTACACACTCTCTCCTGATAACCAAGCCTCTCTCTCCAATCGACCAGATGGTGTCGATTCAGATGCTATCCAGCTCAGCAATAGTGGTGCGATTACCTTTACCACGGGTGCACCCGGCAACAACAATCACTCCTTTGATTTTGGGTTATTTGAACGCATGTCTCTTGGCAACTATATCTGGCACGACGTTGATGCAGACAGCCATATCGATGGTGGCGAACCGCCAATGATGGGTGTGATCCTACATCTTTTAGATTCCTCAGGTGATCCAGTTTTTGATATTCTTTCAGGGTTGCCAATGACCACGACAACCGATAGCAGCGGTTTTTATCAATTCATTGAGTTGCTTCCCGGTGATTATCAGGTGCACATTATTCCGGAAAACTTCCAAGCTGGAGGAACTTTAGAAGGATATTGGAGCAGTGAAGGCAATATCGATCCGGATAATGATGACAACACGGATGATAATGGGGTTGATGATTGGGAACCTTGGCTAAGCGGCATCACCAGCCAGTTCGTCACACTAACCTATGGGAGTGAACCAGCTAGCAATCAAGACGGTGATTTGAATGATAACTCTAATTTATCAGTAGATTTTGGTTTTGTGACCTTCCCAACAGCCGTTGAGCTACTCAGCTTCACAGCCACCAATCATGGGGATAATGAGGTTTTAATTCAGTGGACGACAGAAAATGAACTAAACAGCTTTGGTTTTAATCTCTATCGCAACAGCACCCTTGATTATGCAAACGCCTCAATCATTCACTTTGAACCTTCCGCAGTTCCAAACGGAGGTGGGACAACATATCAATACATTGATACACCAGGGGCGGGTAATTGGTATTATTGGTTAGAAGATATTGAACTAGGCGGATTCTCTCAGGCTCACTCACCGGCTTACATCCAAATTCAAAATGTCTTCCGAACGTATCTACCGCTCATTGTTCAAGCGGATTACTGATCCTCGATCATGGATAATACTGCCTTTAGTTCAGTATCAACGCCCTCAATAAAATCTTCAACAGTGGGCACAATACCCACATCAGGCGTCAGCCCGCTGTCTGGTTGCAAAGTGAGTGGATAATTGCCAAGAAGCGGAATGTCGATTTCAATTTTGCTGTGCGGCAATCGTAGAAAGGCAAACTGTCCGCCGCTCGTGCCCATTAAATTGCCCCCCGTCTCTTGACCAACGAGCGTCGCGAGGTTATTTGTTTGAAATCCTTGCGCCATCAAAAAAGTTGCGGAACTATTACCTGCGTTTACCAACAGGTAAGTTTCACCCATAAATCGGTTGGGGTTATCAGGTAAAGGCACTCGCTCATTGGGTTCAAATCCTTCATTGAAAGTGTAAAACCCATTATCTCCAAGTGAAACAGATGCTGATAGATCTCGGGCACTTCGATCAAAGGTGTCCAAATAAGGGTTCAGTGATTCGGGAAAGGTTTGGTAAATGGTCCGGCCTTCATATCCGTTCACTTGGTAGGTGTCTTTACCTAAGTAGAAAATCAGCTGTTCAATCACAGCATCTAAGCCACCCTCATTGCTGCGAATATCAATGATTAAATGCTCAACCCCCTGCTCCTTCATATTAATAAAGGCATCAGCTAGAAACTGTTCCCAATCCATCTGGAAGTTCCAAACGGTAAATGTACCCAATTTGAGATAGGCAATATTTCCATCAAGCAATTGATATTGCCAAAGGTCATCTAACCGGTTCGGAAAAGTCTCATCATTCCGACTAAGGGTGGCTGTTCGACGAATAATTGAGGTGGTTCGAACATTGGTGGTAAATGTTTCACCCGTTACTAAATCAACTGCTTCAATAATGAACTCTTCATTTTCCGGTGGAAAAAAGAGCGGATGTAACACATCAAACCACTCAAATGCCTCAACCCCAAATATTTGCAGATCATGGGTTCGCTTATTGTCATTTGCCCCATCTGCTTTGACATACGGCCGTAATGTATCAAAAATCTCACCAACGGGAACACCATCAATCGAAAGCACCTCAACGCCTAGCGTCAAGATGGGTACTGTTGAGGCATTTTGAGCAATCAACATCCGATTATCAAAGATCCGAAATGTAAACGGTAGCTTATTCGCCTGATGAAACAGCGTTTGCTGAACTGAAGGCGGCTGGTTAAAGAAATTAGTGTAGGTATGTCCGTCTTTAATTTGAGCTAAAAAGGTGGCATAGGCCATAAAAACTTCGGATAGCGTTAAATCTTCCTGAAAGGTCACTTCAAGTTGAGCGAAGTGTTGGTCAATCGTTTCTTTTTCCGTATGCCGATATAAGCTGGGATGAAGGCTTTCAAGGGCCTCTTTAAATATTTCTAGTTCTGCTAACAGCAGCTCGGAAGGGATTGTGTCCCCTATTTGGACAGGCTGGTCGATAAAAATTGAGGAAATAGAGGCCACTGTGGCCGTTGGGAGCGGCGTAGCAGTTAGGGGAACGGCCGTTTCCTGAGGTGTCGGTGTAGCCGGTAGTTCAGTGGGTTGGGCAGTGGCCGTGGGCGTAACGGACGTTTCCTCCGCACAGCCCACAGCAGCACACAATAGCACCACCAAAACCAAAAGCTTTTTCATTAACTCGTCGTCTCACGATTCATAAACGCCAGACTCAACTCCCACAGCCTTTCTTGAGCAGCTTCATCATGCGAGTGAGCAGATGATTCCGTTTGTTTGGATTTGACCCAATATTGACCAGAAACACCTTCAACCTCTGGGGAGGTAGCCAGATAAATTTGGGTTTTTGCCCCTTCTTTATCGTTCACACCAAAGAGCATAGCGGCAGGGGCAATAATTTTGCCCAATAGACCCATCGTATTGCGCCCAAAATTTGTTCTGACAAACCCGGGGTGTAGCGCATTCACGGTCACATTCATGCCCGCCAATCTCCGATCTAGCGCATACGTAAACATCAGATTCATCAGCTTCGATTCACCATAGACTTGGAAGGCTGAATAACCGTTTTTACGCTGGATATCATCAAAATTGACACCTTTATCTACCTGGTGGGCCATTGACGACACGTTCACAATGCGACTAAGTACAGTTGCTTTTAACAAATCGAGCAGATGATGGGTTAGGATAAAGTAACCCATATGGTTTACAGCCAGGGTCATCTCGAGCCCATCAACCGATTCAAGGCGCTCGTTGAAAATCGTGCCTGCATTATTGACAAGCACATCAAGCCGATCAAAGTCAGCTTTAAATTGCGTTGCAAACGATTCAATCGACTGTTGTGAACTAAAGTCACACAGCATCAAATGAACATTAGGGTTATTGCTTTCTTTTTTGACGTGGGCTAACGCCTCGGCGCCTCGCTCCTGACTCCGGCAAACCATGACAACAGTCGGACCCATTTTTGCTAGTTCGCGCGCGGTAACCCGTCCAATCCCTGAATTGGCACCGGTCACAATGACAACTTTATCTTGCATCTCTTTCTCTCCGATTTTTAGTAATAAGCATAGCATTCTCTTCACTTATTACGGATCTCTTTTCTCTCTAATTAAAAAATCCCCTCAAATGCTTATTTACAGCCTCAGCCTCATCGTGTTGCACCCAGTGAGTTGCTTTTGGAAAGAAATGCAAACGGCCGTTTTCACACAGCGCCAAGCTCATCTCGGCAAGTTCTTTCGAGAGCGCAACATCCTGCTCACCCCACAGAATCAACGTCGGCGTTTTGATCAAGCCGGGCTCAGGGGCTGGTATATCATCTCGCACCAATCGCAAAGCCCGATACCAATTAATCATGCCCGTTACCGCCCCCGGTTGATGAAGTGCTTCCAAGTAAAGCTCCTTATCCTCGTCACTAAACGTAGTTGGATGACTACTCATATCCAGCATAAACGGCGTGCGGCGGCTCACCGTCCGAATCACAAATTCAGGCAGCCAAGGCAGTTGGAAAAAGAGAACATACCAGCTTTTGAGGGCCTGTAAAATATTCCCCTTTAGCATCGATTGCCTAACCACTGACAAATAAGGCACATTTAAAATGGCAAGCTTCTTTAGTCGCTCAGGGTGATGAGTCGCAACCCACCAGCTCACAATTGCCCCCCAATCGTGGCCCGCCAAATACACTGTCTCGTACCCAAAATAATCAATCAGGCCGATCACATCAGCCATTAAGCGATCCAGATGATAGTTTTTGAGCCCCTTTGGCTTATCGCTTTGATTATAGCCGCGCTGATCCGGCACAATGACGCGATACCCATTTTCAGCTAAAAACTCTATCTGATTGTGCCATCCATACCAAAATTCAGGGAAGCCATGCAACAGGATAATCGGCTCTCCATCTTCAGGGCCAGCAGTCACGACGTGTAAATTGAGATGATTGACGGGAATAAATTGATGTTTGAGGTTTTTCATGTTTTTAGCGGCTGGTGGGTGCAGTGTAGGGAGGCGTGGAATGAGGGTTAGACGTAACAAAAAAGTAAGAAGTAAAAAGTCGTGACTTTTTACTTCTTACTTTTCATAATTAACTATCTTTAGTTCGTATCAATATCTACAAAGGCTGTCATGCCCCAGCGGACTGGTAAATCAGAATCGGCGTCCATGCGAATTGTCACTTCGTACACGACATCACCCCTTGAGAGTGTTGACATCAGCGCAATATCGATCACTTCACCAGATACGGCTGTATTGCGAATCGCATCAAACGTCACTTCTACAGAATCGCCAACTTCCACAGCGGCAATATCCAGTTCTGTTAAATCGATCGTTTGCACGTGCCACTCACCAAAATCAGCCATCGTCACGACGGGTAAGCCACCGCCAACCAGTTCCCCCACATTGGTGCTAATGCGAGAGACTTCACCATCAAACGTAGCGGTTAACGTGAGGCGAACAAGTGCTGCCTGGGCGGAATCAACGGTTGCTTGAGCGGTCTCAACACCAGCTTCTGCTTGCGTAACAGCCGCCTCTGCCTGAGCAACACCCACCTCAGCAATTTGGACACCTACCTCAGCCTGCTGTACGGCCACCTCGGCAACGGCTATTTGTTCAGGTGTAGGACCGGCCAGTAATAAATCAAGCTGAGCCTGTGAAAGAAGCAAGTTTGCCTCAGCTAGAACGACCCCACTGTCGGCTAATGAACGCTGGGCGGCCGTGGGACCGCGGCGCAAGGCATCCAGCTGGGCCTGTGCTGCAATTTGGTTAGCTTGAGCAATCTCGAGTTGAGTGCGAGTTGATTCTTCAACTGGGCCGAAGAGCGGACAAACTTCATCACCGTTCGGTAGTTCGAAACAAGAATCTAAAATCGCTTCGTAATTATCTTCAATTGCGCGTAAATCGGCCGTGACTGACGCTAAATTCGCTTCTGCTGATTGAATTTGAGAGGCGGTTACCCCGTTTAATGAGGCGCTACGAGTACCAGAAGCTTGCACAACTGAGGCTTCAGCCACAGACAAGTTGCTTTCTGCTTCAGCAATCTCTTCGGGCAATGGACCAGCTGTGGTTAACGCTAAATTCGCTACGGCAGCTGTCACATTACTTTGAGCTGTATCAACACCAGCTTGGGCCAGCGCCAGCTGATTTTGCGCCGCTGATAAGCTTGCTTGAGCAGAGGTCAAACGAGCTTGTGCTTGCTGTAAGCTAATTTCGAAATCGGTTGATTCTAAACGAACAAGCGGATCACCAGCTGAAACGATATCACCTTCTGAAACCAAAATTTCAGTAACAACGCCACCCGTTTGGAAAGAGAGGTCGCTAAAGAAAAGAGGTTCAACACGTCCTTCAGCCGTCACAACGCCACCAATCTGTGCAGCAGGGGCAAGCGGCGCGGTTTGGGAAACGGCCGTTTCTACACTAACGCTGCTGCTAAACGGTTGAAAAGCCGCTAAAAGACCAATTGATACCACCGCAAAAAGCGTAAAAAATATAAGTCGTTTATTCATCTTAAAATTCCCCCTATTGGTCAGTATCAATGGTGATGAACGCAGTCATTCCCCAACGAAGTGGTAAATCCTTTGTATCATCCAAAGCCAACGTAACCCGATAGGTGACATCCCCGCGCACAATGTCCGAGACAGTCGCGACATCAACAATCCGCCCGGTCAAGCTTTCATCGGGGAAAGCGTCAATTGAAATCTCAGCTTCAAACTCAGAGCCAATGTTAACGACATTTAATTCGGTTAAATCAGTCGTTTCGATTTGCCATTCAGAAAAATCAGCCATAGTCACAACCGGAATGCCAGGGCCAGCAATCTGACCTTCTTTGACATTTATTTGGGAAACAACGCCATCAAATGGGGCAGCGATGACCTGTTTATCAAGGGCAGACTGGGCGGCAGCTAGGGCAGCTTCCGCTTCAACGAGACCCGCTTCCGCCTGCGTAACGGCCGTTTCTGCGGCTGCCAGCTGTAGCGCAGCTTCCGTTACAGCTCGTTCAGCTTGTTCAACGCCCGTTTCAGCAACAGCTACTTGTTCCGCTTTGGCACCTACTTGAAGTAAGTCAAACTGAGCCTGTGCGGCTGCCAATTGGCTTGTAGCCACATCAATGCCAGCCGCGGCGGCGGTACGGTCACCAGACGTTGAGCTACCAGATCGCGCTTCTGCTAGGGCAGCTTCAGCCGCTGCTAAATTAGCTGAGGCGGCATTAAGCTGAAGCTGAGCTTGCTCAATGACCTCTTCATCAGTGATATCTTCATTCTGTAAAATGGGGATATATGTTTTTTGCACGCTATCAAACTGCGCCTGCGCGGCAACCAGCTGCGCTTCGGCGGCCGCAATGGCTGCTGAACCGCCACCTTCAAGCACAAGAGCCTGATTACCTTCAGCTTGTCCAATGCCGGCTTGGGCAATGATCAAACCAACTTCGCTCAGGGCTAACTGCTCTGCAGTTGGATCAGCCGTAACGAGCGCTAACTGCGCTTCCGCAGAGGCCACACCAATTTGCGCCGCTTCTAAACCCGCTTGAGCTGAAAGCAAGCCTGCATTTGCCGTTTGGATATTGGCATTGGCTTGGGTAACAGCCACTTCTGCTTGGGTAATCCCGATCATTTGATCGGTGCTATCAAGCTGAATCAGTGGGGTTCCTGCAGTGACAACATCCCCTTCAGAAACAAGGATTGTTTCAACCTGACCACCCGCAATAAACGAAACGTGCGCCTCGGCAAGCGGGACAACGCTTCCTTCCGCAGATACAAGATCAATTTCTGTTGAAACAGTTAGAGCATCACTTTCGCCCTCGGCTGCTGACTCTGTTTCGCTACCGTCTTGACTACAGGCCGCCAAGACAAGAACAAGAAAAACAGCTACAGCAACTGAGAGCCAGCGTTTTTGACTCCAGTTCATATAAAACTCCTATCTATAGGGTAAAATTTTAGGTGCTTGTGAAAAATCCAACGATTAGATTTTAACAAGGTAAGTGAGCACTTTCAAAAGGCAACAGTCCTATCTTAAGGATGCTTACCCTTTACTCATTCACTGATGTTACTTTACGATGTTTTTGAGGATTGGTTGCGGGATATTTGATTAAATTTTAATATGCAGACGATCTGCTAGCTCTTTGGCATCAACTTGCATGCTTTCACCTCGAGCGACGTTACCGCGGGAAAGCTCAAATTCCGACCAGGCCCAAAGGGTGAATACTTGCTCTCGGAAGGTGGCCACATCTTCAGAATCTTTAAGCAGCTTAAGGCTTTCGGCAAAGCTATCAGTGGCATCATAGTGGCGATCTCGGAATTCAAATTGATGATTGAGGTCCTTATGGTGGGAAACGGCCGTTCCCATCGTGCGCCAAGCAACCGCAAACTCAATATCATCTTTCCTCTCACTTGCCTTTCGCAAAGCCAATATGGCACAGGCAATCGCTTCATCTACCTCACCTAAACCAAGCTGGGCTTCTGACAAATTCATAATCAGAGAAACTTCATGTTGCCAGCGCACCATCTTACTCACATCCTGCACGGTCCCTTTGGCTTTATTTAGCTCTTTAAATGCATTTTGATACTGTTTTAGATGATTCAGAGCGTGCCCAATATTATTCCGATAGGCAATGGTGCCTAATACATTTCCCGTTATCTTCGCAATATCAAGCGCTTCTTTGAAAAAGGGAATCGCCCGTTCATAGCTACCGCGTAAAATGACCGTCTCTCCCAAAATATTCAAGGTGTCCGCGACTGATAGCAATACATCATGCTCACGATATGCTTTGAGGGCGTTGAGGAGTTGAAAGGCTGCTTGCTCATAATGGCCGATTCGATTGTACAGCCTCCCCAATGTGGCTCGGCCAAACGCAATAGACAGCTGAATATCCTTAGATTGATTGTGCTTAGACTGCGTTTTTAATCGGCTAATCTGATCAATGATTCGTTTAACTAAGGTTGTTACCTTATCCGCTTGACCCAGATCTGCATTAATCAAGGTCAAGTTCGCTAAGCTTTGGATAAACTCCTCGGGAATGGCTAATCGCTCAGTCAGCTCCAGGGCCCGATTCGCCGCATTGATAGCAAGTTCAAAGTCTCCCAGCTTTTGATACGCTTCACTTTTGAACATTAACGCCCGGGCAAGCGCAGTTTCCGCATTGACGAGCCAGGCGACTTGCTCAGCTTGATTGGCACTTTCTAAAACTTGTTCGTAATCAGCTTGTTCTTTTTGAATCTTGGCCAATCCTAACCAAGCCTGTGCCTGAGAAACAAGGTCACCATCTTCCATGGCAGCAAAACGCATGGTCATGTAGGTTTGGGATGCTTCAACAAAGCGAGCTTGCATGTGGAGCAAGATGCCCAACTGCTCCTGTAGCCGCAATTGGGAAACAGTATATAAGCTTTGTTCCGAGATAAGAGACAGTGCTCGACGATAGTAGTCGGTGGCAATTTGAGGTTTATAGGTTTCCTGAGCGCGGGTCGCAGCGACTTCATAAAGCTCGGCCGCATTTTGTCGCTCACCGGCCAGCTCATAATGATTGGCAATCTGGCTCGCAAATTCAGCCAATCGTTCACCGCTAATCTCAACAAACCAATCCGCAACTTGTTTATGATAATCAGGCCGAATTCGCAACAGCACTGATTCGTAAGTCACCTGTTGGAGGAGCGCGTGTTTGAAGATATACGTTTGGGCACCGGCCAGCATTGATGATTGCCGCGGAAAAATAAGCTCTCGTTTTTCAAGGGCACTAAGTGCAGACATCGTGTCAACAGCACTGATAGGCTCGTCAGCCATCTGATTCATGTAGATGACGGCCGTATCCCAAAACAGCCGCCCCATAATCGAAGCCCGCTGCAGCGTTCTCCGCTCAATCCCAGATAATCGATCCAGTCGCGCTTGAAGCACACCCGTAATATTAGGTGGAATGCGCACTTCTTTGAGTTGGTTGAGGTGAACCTGCCACTGCTCTTGCCCCGTCACAATGACCCCATCTTCGATAAGTACTTTGATGAGTTCTTCCAAATAAAAGGGGTTCCCTTCTGACCGATTAACAATTAAATCTGACAAATCATCGGGAATATCGGGGATTTTATGCAGGATATTCTCAACCAGCTTAAGGCTGTCGTCGTGGGTTAATGTTTTTAGCTCCAAGCGAAGCGGTAGCTGGCGACTTTGGGAACGATGCCCATTAACGGCCGTTAATATTGACGTCGTCTTTCGATTAAACAGAGATGGTCTTGTTAGCGTGATGATCACAAACGGCCGTTTATCACAAAGCTGACTCAAATAATCAACCAGTTCCAATGATCCATCGTCCGCCCAGTGGATATCTTCCAAAAAGAGCAGGGTGACTGGATAATCTTCGGTAATCTTTTCAAAAATCTCAACAATATATTGGTAGGCGCGTTCGCGTACCTGATGAGCTTCAAGGGAAACGGCCGTGCTGCCATCAGACACCGTTTCTAACCCAAGTAGTTGACCAATATAGGTCACACGTTTTTCAATTTCAGCCGTGTCCCCGTCGATATAACGGCGTAAACCCTGAGTTAACTTGTCTTCAACCGATGCGGCCGGATCATTTTCCTGAATATTAAACTTGGTGGTAAACAGATCGCGAAACAGGCCATACGGCACATCTTGGGTGCGTTCATACGTACGGCCTTTAAACGAGGGGAACTCACGGGAAAGCGTGCGCAACCAGTTATTAAATTCGTGCAGCAAGCGGGATTTTCCCACGCCAGCTTCTCCAATCACGGTCACGACACGGCCGATTTTTTGCTGAACGGCCGTTTTGAGCACCTCTTCAAGCTGCTTGAGCTCATTGTCGCGACCCACCATCTGAGTTTCAATACCTTCAACACCACGTCCAGAAGCATAAAATAGTCGCGGCTTTACCCCTAAAACGAGATAAACCGGAATCGATTCACTGCGCCCTTTGAGCGTCACTGGCCCCAAAGGCTCAACATTAAACGTGCCGCGGACTTGGATGTACGTGTCATGAGAGATCAGGATACCGCCAGACGTTGCTGCTCGTTCTAAACGACTCGCCACATTCACCGTATCCCCAATCACAGTGTACTCATCTCCGGTTCCAACATCCCCCAGCATCGCCAGACCGGTGTTAATCCCAATATTGAGCTGTAAGTTGCTTAAGGGGTCTTCCTCATCTGAAGAAAGCTGGGGCCACTGCCCCGCTTTTTGCATCGACTTCATATCGCCTAAAAAGTCACTCAACGCAGCCCGCATTGCTAAAGCGGCACGAATGGCTCGTTCCGGATCATTTTCTCGAGCGGTGGGCACCCCAAAAATCCCCATCACCCCATCACCCATATGCTTATCTATAATGCCGCCCTGATTGGTAATTGCCCCATCAAGACGATGCCAAAGGACATTCATCACATCCAGCATACTGGTATCAGGGATCGATTCAGCCAGCCCGCTAAACCCCGTTACATTGGCAAAAAGAATCGTCACCTGTTTTCGTTGAGCAGTAAGACGAGATTCTTCGGCAACCGGCACATCCGCCTGACGCGCCAATTGCTCCTGCAGAGCAAGAATTGTCACGTCAACCACATCATCACCCAACGCTTCACGTTGGCTTTCTAAAGTTGTGATGGCTTCTAAAAATTGATCCTGATCAACCATTTGGGTTTATGCGCTTTCAATATGCGCAAGCAGTTCGTTCAATGAAATCTGCAGTTCTTGCTTTTTATTTCTTGGCGTTCTCTCTAAAAATTCCGTTTTGGCATCAGCCAGCAGGCCAATGGCACGATTAATGCTTTTCTTTGCCGCCTCTTCATTTTTTTCAATTAATTGTAAGCGAGAGAGTACCTCTAAACTTTGGGCTAAGATGAGCGTATAACCGGCTTCTTCACTTGTGCGAACTGCTTTATGAAGCCAAATGTACGCCTGTTGCGTGAGCGTGTCAATTTCAACAAAAATTTCTTGGTCGGTCGCACTTCCCCAATCAAGGTAAAGGTCGCCGAGGTCATTGGCAATCATAGCCTGATAACGTCGTTGGTGGCTACGCTCAGCCATAATCAACGCCTGTTGAAAATATTGTTCTGCTCTATTATAAATGCCTTCATACTGTGCCAACAGTCCCAATTTACGAAGACTGATAATTGATAGATAAAAGTCACCAATTTCGCGCGCCATACGTAGGCTTTCTTGATAGAGAGAAGTAGCGATTTCTCGCTTTTCTTCTCGATGTGCTAAATGGGCTAAATTGGCGGTAAGCAACCCTTCCCATAAACGCTCATTGGCAAGCTGGAACTGTTTTGTGGCTCGTCTCAGTAGTTGACCTGCTTGTTTAGGGTGGTTTGTAAGGCGAGCAATATTCGCCAAAATAGTCTGGCTAAATGCCACCTCCGTCATTGAAACAGTTGTCTGGCTTAGCGTCAAGGCCTCACGGGCGAGCGGTATCGCTTCTGAGATGCGATCTGTTAAGACGTAAGCCCATGCCTTGCCAACTAAACCAAGCGCAACCTGAGCTGGTGCGTTGTTCTGACGAGCGAGCGTTTCAATTTTAACGGCCGTTTGCGTCACCAAATCCGCATTGCCCCGCAAGCTAACCACTTTAAGATAAGCAACCAAACCGCGTAGGGTAGACGCATCATCTTTTATTTGTTCAGCCGCCCCAATCATCTCACTATACGCATCAATAGCCGCTCCAAAACGCGCCTGTATACGCAGCATCTCTGCCAACCCTTCATTCCAGACCAACTGCTTTTGTAACAAGGCATCAGTTTGTTCATTCGCCAGCGAACTTGATAGATGGGTTAATGCTTGACGATAATAATAAATAGACGTTTCGGGCATATAGGCCGAGCGTGCATATTCCGCAGCACGGTTAAACCAATCTCCAGCCATCAAATTATCTTGCGCTTGAGCAAAATGGTACGCCACCACTGGCGTAAATTGATTTTCATATCGGGTGCGATTGGTGGCGAA
Organism: Chloroflexota bacterium; assembly: GCA_039029915.1. Classification (GTDB taxonomy): domain Bacteria; phylum Chloroflexota; class Anaerolineae; order Promineifilales; family Promineifilaceae; genus QQUD01. Next base: position 7,057 of record JBCCFD010000019.1, on the reverse strand, counting down.
CCACGAGGCGGTTTGAGCGTGATCTTGCAGACGTTTCTCTTCAGGGATCGACTCGTAAATCGCTACACGCAAGCTGTCGTGTCGGAACGCATACTCTTGTACATCTTCAATCGTTGACAACTTACGCCGATGAATCCACGCGCCTTTTTCCAAATTATAGAGGGTATCAACGATTTGGGTGCTCGTCACCGACACATCTTCAGCTTGAATCAGATGAATCAACAAGCTATCCCAAAAAACCTGGCCTAAAACGGCCGCTTTTTGCAAAATCGTACGCTCAAGGTCAGGCAAACGCTCAAGGCGCATTTGTAATAACCCCGCTAGCGACAGCGGTGAGTGAATCGCTGGCACATCGAGCATGTTGACCTGCCAGCGATTATCACCAGGTTTGATAACCTCCCACTCAATGAGCATAGAGACCAATTCTTCCAAATAAAACGGGTTCCCTTCAGCACCTGTCACAATCATATCCACAAGGCGCATGGGCATTTGGCTCACATTGCGCAAAATATCAAGGGCTAAGTGACGACTGTCGATCGATGACAAGTTTGGCAAGGTGATACGCTGATAAATGCCGGGATTTAACGTTTCGATGATGGCCCATGAGGGGCGTGCCTCAAAGAGGTGCGGCCGTGCCAAACAAATGATCATCATAGGTATGTTGGCGCAGGATTGCACCAAATAGTCGATCAAGTCAAAGGAGCCTTCATCTGCCCAATGTACATCTTCAAGGAAAAGAATGGCGATGCTATTTTTGTTGGTAACGGCCGTAAAATATTCCACAATATCATGAAACGCCGTCTCCCGAATCTGCTGAGCATCATCTTCAATTCCCTGTAAAAAGGGGCTGTCCAAAAAGTCAAAGCCTAGCAGCTGACCCATAAAGTGAGCCCGCTCTTGAGCGCGAGTGGGGTCTTCATCCATCATGTCAACAACGCCGCGCACCAGCTTCTCACGCGCCACCACGGGGCTATTACGATGGTGAATATCAAAATGGTTTGAAAAAAGATCGCGGAATAAAGTGTAGGCCGTCTGACCTACTTCCTGATGCACGCGTCCTCTAAATAGCTGAATCCGCTCTGGTAACAAATTGATGAGCTGTTCAAACTCATAAAGCAAACGAGACTTGCCGATGCCTGAGCTACCTTCGATGGTCATAACCCGCAGCAAACCACTATCGATCGTTTCCTGCATGATGTCTTGAAGCTGCTGCAGTTCATCCGTCCGCCCAACGATGCGCGTTCTCACTCCTTCGATACCACGAATAGACATATGGAACGGTCGGGCGCGCTCCCGCATAATCACATAGAGGTAAGTCAAAGCTGACTTTCCTTCTATCACGATAGGATCTAGCGGTTCAACTTCAAAAAGGGATTGGACGTGTTGATAAACGTCTTCGGAAACAAGCACGCCCTGCACAGGCGCCATCTTTTCTAGCTGATTCGCAATATTAACGGCTTCACCAACGGCCGTTATCTCATCTGAAGTGCCCACCCTACCAAAAAAGACCGGGCCTCGATGAAGGGCAATGCGCATACCTAAATTTGTTTTGGGCGTGGAAAGTAAAAAGTGGGTTTGACCCGTACGCTGACGCATCCTTTCATTAATAAGGGTCAGCTCCATCTGCATATCAAGCGCCGCCTGAATGGCGCGTTCTGGATCATCCTCCCGTGAAACAGGCACCCCAAATAGCGCGATGACAGCATCACCAACATGCTTATCAACCGTGCCACCCCAGGACTCAATGACGTGATCAAGCCTTTGCCAAACCGCATTAATGGTTTCACGAACCAACTCAGCATCACGCACCTCAGACATTTTGGTAAACCCTGAAATGTCTGCGACGAGTACAGTCACATCGCTGTACTGCTTGCCTGAGTTGTCGTTTTGAAGGGCTGTTAGCTTCTCACGTAAGGAGTTCAATGATAAGTCAACAATTTCATCGCCTAGCAAGTCTCGTTGGGTTTCAATGACGGCGATGGCATGTTCTAGTTGCCTATAATTAACCACGCTACTCTCTTCTTCATTACAACGCCTACCCTGATACGAAAAACAGGTTTACATTATATATCTTACTTTCCCGCAAAGCGAAATAAAATAGACTACACCCATTTGCCTAACCGCTTACATCACTGCTATACTGCCCTCCGCTGTTTTGAAGTACATTAGTTTTTCAGGCGCTTAGTAAGTCAGTAAAAGACGAACTGAACCGCTGAACCACTGATCTACTGAATAACTGAATAACTGATTTACTGATTTACTATCTATGAAACTCAAACGACTCACCTTACAGGGGTATAAAACCTTTGCCAGCAAAACTGAATTTGTGTTCGACCAAGGCTTAACTGCCATTGTGGGGCCAAATGGCAGTGGCAAAAGCAATGTGGCAGACGCGGTGCGCTGGGTGCTGGGGGAGCAAAGCTACAGCACGCTTCGCGGCAAGCGCACCGTTGATATGATCTTCTCAGGCAGTAAATCGCGCCCCAGAGCCGGTATGGCGCAGGCCGTGCTGACGTTAGACAACAGCAACGGTTGGCTTCCAATCGATTACAACGAAGTAGAAATCGGTCGTCGCGCATATCGTTCTGGAGAAAATGAATATTTACTCAATGGGCAAAAAGTGCGCCTCAAAGACATCACCGAGCTATTAGCAACGAGTGGCCTCAGTCAGCGTACCTACACTATCATTGGCCAGGGCTTGATCGATCGGGCACTCTCATTGAAGGCTGATGAACGTCGCGCCTTATTTGAAGAAGCGGCGGGGATTAACCATTATAAATCTCGTCGGTCAGAAACATTGCGTCGCTTACAAGAAACTCAACGCAATTTGATGCGAGTACACGACATCTTGGCTGAAATTCGCCCCCGATTAAACTCATTGAAACGCCAAGCCACCCGTGCTCAAAATTATGAGCAGGTCACGGCCGATTTACACAATCTTCTCCAAATTTGGTATGGGTTCCGCTGGGAGCAGGCCAAAGAAGATTTGCGAATTGCCCGAGAAACGGCCGCTTCCACTGAAAAAACATGGCAAGAGACGCGTCGACAGCTTCTTGTTCATCAACAAAACGCCTCAGACCTGCAGCGGCGCATTGCCAAACTGCAGCAGCGTCTTACTGATCTGCAGGAAGAGCGAGACGACGTGCGGGACAATTTGGAAGCCTCCCGCCGAGAGGTGGCCATTTTGCAAGAGCGACAGAAATCAGTGCAGCGCCAGCTCTCTGATATGGAAAGCGAAATTCCCCCGCTGGAAATCCAGTTTTCCAAAGCGGAAAGCGAGCTCAATGAATCACTGGTTGCGCTAGCTGAAGCTCAAGCTACTTTAAATACCCAGCAGTCTCAGCTCACGGAATTCAACAGCGGCTTTCAGTCTCAGCAGGTCAAAATTAATGAGTGGCAAAAGAAGCAGGAAACGGCCGTATCTAGCCAACAGCAAGCCCAAAACAAGCTGGCGCAAGCAGAAGGTCAGCTTAATCAGCTCAAAGAGCGGCTCGATGAGCAAAAGGCCAGCAGCAACCTCACAGAATCTGATCAGATCACCAAGGTAAAAACTGAGGTGACAAATTTAACGGCCGTTTTAGAAAAAAGCGAAACGGCCGTTAAAGAAGCCCGCACTGCCCGCCGCCAGCTCACCGACGAACGGCAAGCGCTTATCAAGGAACTAAAACAGCTGCGCCGCGCGCATCGTGATGACGAACGACAGTTACGCAAAGCCCAAAGCCAGTTTGCCCGTCTTGAAGCGCGGGTCGAAATGCTCGACCAAATGCGGCTTAAAGAGGTGCAAATCAGCGATGAGACTAAACTGCTGGGCAATTTTGCCAGCTTGATTGAAATTCCTGAAGCGCATAAAATGGCCGTTTCAGCCGCCCTCAAAGAAAAGCTAGCCGCCCTCATTTTCACTGATGAAGCGAGCCTAAAAACTTTTTCCCAATCTGATAATCCTGGGCAGGTGGCGATTGCAGCTGACCGCCTCCCTGAACCAGTCACGCATCCAGTACCGGAAGGCAGCGGCGTCATTGGCTGGGCCAGCAGTGTCGTCAAGGCAAGCAAAGAGGTTCAACGAATCAATCAAGCCCTATTAGGCCAAGTTTTATTGGTTAAAGACAGCAACACCGCCTATCAGGTTGGCACCACCTTGCCAGCGGGATGTTTCGCCGTTTCGCCAGACGGTATGATCGCAGCGGCAGATGGCTCTTTAACCACCCGCCCAGATGGGCAGGAAAATGACATTTTAGCGCGGGAATCTCGCTGGCGTGAAGCACAGGACGAAGTTGCCACAAAAGCAGAAACTTTGAAAACGCTGGAATCTAATCTGGCCAAGCAACAAGACGAGATTCAGGCGAAACAAGATCGAGTCGATGCCATGCAGCAAGATGAGTCTAAAAAGAATCGCAACGAGCAGACGCTTAACCAAACGGTCTCTAAAGACCAGCGCGCTTTAGATCGGGCCAAGCAGCAGCTCAGCTTTTTAGAACGACAAGAGAAACAGCGGCTGGACGTGGTTAATCGACTAACGACACGAATTTCAGAAGTGGAACAGCTAATTGAAACTCAAAAAACGGCCGTTTCTGACTCAGAGGCAGTAGTGCTTGAATCGCGTACGCAACTGGCCGCCCTGCCTGTCGCAGAGGCAACCCAGCAGCGGGAAACGCTGCAACAGGCCATTCACTCTGCCCAAACTATCGTGGCTGGTCGACAAGCGGTTGTAGACAGCCGTCGCGCCACAATGAGCCAGTTAGAAACTCAGCTTACTCGTCTTAATGCCCGCCAAGCCACGCTTCAACAGCAGCTCAACAGTACAGTTGAAACGGACACGCAGGATAAGCTTCAAGCCCTGCAGGATAAACTAAGCACACTCGATGCCCAATTGGGACCGCTGCGCTCTCAGCTCCAGGAAAATCGGGTTGAACTGGTGGAGTTTGAGGAAAAAACGGCCGTTTTGCAAAAATCAACCCACGACAAAGAAACGACCTACACCCAAACCAAAATCACCTATACCCAGCGTAAAAGCGAAATTGAGTCCCTTCAAGATCGGATTAAAACCGACCTTGGCATTGTGGCGCTTGATTATGGTGAAGGGCAAATTGGGGCCACGCCTCTCCCCATTGGTGGTGTGCAAACATTGCCTAAGGTGACTGAACTGCCCGCCGATATTGAGGAAACGATCCAAAATTATCGCGGCCAAATTCAGCGCATGGGGGCGATCAACCCCGATGCTCCGGAAGAGTATCAAGAAACATTAGATCGATTTGAATTTTTGAATCAGCAAATTGAAGACCTGAATCAAACTGAAGCCCAGCTTCGCAAAATTATTGATGAACTAGACGACCTCACCTCACGCGCCTTCGCCGAGACGGTTGAAAAAGTCAACAACGTATTCGGGGAAACGTTTACCCAGCTATTTGGTGGTGGTGCAGGTCGGCTCCAGCTTACAGACCCCGACGATTTAACCATTAGCGGTGTGGACATTATTGCGAGACTCCCCAATCGTCGTGAGCAAGAGCTGGGGTTGCTTTCCGGTGGCGAACGCTCTTTGACAGCAGCAGCCCTTATTTTCTCACTGCTCAAAGTCTCTCCCACTCCGTTTTGCATTATGGACGAGGTGGATGCGGCGCTAGACGAAGCCAATATCAACCGATTTCGGGATTTACTTAAAAGCTTAACGAGTCAAACCCAATTTATTGTCATCACGCACAATCGCGGTACGGTACAAGCGGCAGAAACGATCTACGGCATCAGCATGGGAACGGACAGTGCGAGTCAGGCGATTTCTATCAAGCCAGAAGATTATGTAAAGCAACCGGAGTTGTTGTAGGGATTAGGGATCAAGGGTATGGGATAGCTGGGTTGATCAAAGCCGTTGTGGTTCAATCCGCTCTGAATTTGACAAGGTCAGTCGCCGGTATATCGCTCAATTTCACTATTATCATTTATCTAAACTTATAAAAAACCGAAAGGCCGATGTTTATGAACATCGGCCTTAGGGTGGTTTTAGCGTAAACGCTACGGGTGGGGTCTCAACACCACTTGGTGAGGTAAAACAATGGCAATGGCGCCACTGCTCTAAATCTGTGCGGGTGTTTTTAAAAGATGCGTGATATGTGCTAAAAGTTGATCAAATTGAAATGGTTTTCTCAAAAATTGATCAGCACACCGTTCGAATTCTAGTTGATTTTGCCGAGTTGCATTGTCCCCGCTCATCATAAGAATCGGAATATTTCGCACAGAATGATTATCGCGTAGCTGTTTACAAACAGAGTACCCATCAAGTTTGGGCATCATGATATCAAGAATAATAAGGTCTGGCTTAGCTTCAACGGCCGTTTCTAAGGCCTGAACCCCATCTCTTGCTTCAATAACCCTATACCCCGACATTTCTAGCATCACGCGAAGCATGTGCCGTATGTTTGTTTCGTCGTCAACTACCAATACTGTTTGCATACAATATCCTTTGCATCATGTTCAATAAATTCAAACAAATAGTACCGAGTGAATCTAGCGATTTGAGTTTCTTTTTTGATCCTTAGTGTGTGAAGTGACGAGCAATGCGAAGCAGATTGAATTTAAATAAAATATAGCATAAAAGGTATAGGAAATGAGTACTACTGGCAAATTCTCTCATTTTCAACATGATTTTAACAAAAACCTGACATATAGTTTACACTCATACATTGATTAACGTTGTTAAATTCACATATAATCATATGGATATATCTATTCGGTAAACAGACCAAATTCATTTCACAAATTTCAAACTATTTTTCCTGTTACCTAAGTACGTTGAATACTGTAGCCATCGGTTGAGCGCTGCTGAGCAGAATTATTCTGCAACAGAACGCGAATTTGTGGCTATCATATAAGGTCTGCACCATTGGCAGCACTTCCTTATTGGTCGATATTTTAAGATTCTGAGCAACCACGCAAGTTCGCAATGGTTGATGTCCTAGCCATAGCTCAATAGGCGGTAAGTATGATGGTTTGACTTCCTCTCTGAGTTTTTCTTGGGTATTGAGCACATGCCAGGAAAGAGGAAGATTGTACCAAATGCTCCCTGTAG
>JBCCFD010000018.1:0-35846 GCA_039029915.1 Chloroflexota bacterium | reverse complement strand
CACTTCCCCTAGGATATCTAGGTAATACTTTGATTCATTTTTTAACCTTGGCACGATTAAGGTCATTCTTTTGCCGATCATGTCCTGCTCTTTTAGGCCGATCATTTTTTGAAAGGTTTTGTTTACTTCTAAAAAAATTAAGTCAATAATTTTACCCTGCTCGTCGAGCAGCGTTTCGTAGATAGCAAACCCATTGGTCATATTTTCAAAAAGCTGACGGTACTTACGTTCGCTGGCGCGTAGGGCATTTTCTGCTTCTTTTAATTCGGTTATGTCCACCCCTACGCTTTGAAATTCTGTAATACGGCCGTCTTCTCCTTGAAGCGGGGTATCAATCCATTGAAAAAAGCGCTCCCGTCCTGAAGTGGTAACTACTTTTTGCTCATGCACTGAAACTTGAGGATTAAGCATAATATTTTGGTAAAATGCTAAGGTCTCTTGATGATCTTTTTGAGGTAAAAAATCAAGCCATTTAACACCATCTAAATTTTCTGGAATATTTAGCGTTTGGCGATACTTCTCATTGACGAAGGTTAAGGTTGTGTCGGGGCGCCAGCGACAAAGCACCATATCAGAATATTCGATAAGGGTACGATACAGATTTTCATTTTTTCGCTGGTTTTCATTGGATTTTTCTAGGATATCAATGGTTAAATATAAAAATACGGCCGCTGTAGCTAGAAGCATAATGGCGGTTGACCACGTAAAATTATTTGTGAGCGGGATCCACGGTTGAGGTAAACGGCCGTTTATTTCAAGGAGCAATAAGCCAAAAATACTGATCAAACTTAATAATGAAGCGTTGAGGACCCCTCTTTTTCCTAAAACTAAACCCGTCATAAGAATAATCAGCATGTAGCCGCTGATGACTGGGTTTCGAATACCACCCCAAAAGAACAAAATTAGCGTGATATATAGCCAGCAAATAAAAAGCAAAAATCTGACCGGTAATTGGAAGTGACCTTGATGTAATAGGTAAAGTTGCGTTAGAAGGGCAAAGAGAAACCCCAAATTAATGCCAATCAGCGTATAAGGATTTTGGAAAAAGAAGTATAGAAAAATGTTGTAAATGACGATAGCTAAAATAGCAATCCAAATGATGACGTGCATTAAGGTTGCTATTTGCATTTTGCTCTTGTCTTTAAAGTGCGGTGGTTTGAAGAGCTTTTGAAATAATGAAATAGACATGAGTTTTGCCTTTGCGAAGAATCTAACGATACATTGTTGGAAGTGCTTGATATGACAATTGAAACTATATCAAATCTCTTGGATAACTGTGAATAGTCCTTTCATTCGTAAAAATATAAGAAAGTTATAGTCGCGTTTGCTTTTGTTTTCGATAACAGCGAAAGAATATTGTAAGACAGGCCAATCTGCAGGAGGCTTGGATAAATATACAAATTTAGGATATGCAATTGATGGATTGAACGGCCGTTTCCGCTATTCATGGGGGATTGCGATGCAGCTGCCCTCTTTTGCAGAAAATGTGCCGGATTGGGAGGCGTGGGCCGGGGCGAATTTGAAAAACGGCCGTTTTGTACCCATTTTGTACCCCTTCCTTGGGTACCAAATAGGGAAATTTTTCTTTAAAATTTCCCCTTATAAAAGTTAAGTGAAACGAAGTTCCTGCTTTGAATAAAATGACGGCTTTAAACTTCGTTTCCTCGAGGTTCCGAAGCTTTTATCTAACTGGGTTTTCAATTTAGAAACTTTGGAACGCTTAAGTGAAAAATTTAAATTATTGAATCATAAACATAGTCAAGGAGATAAAATTATGAGTGATCGTGCCAGTAATCCACTTGAAGCATTTGTGAGAATAACACCTCAACCTGAAAAGGACTCAGGCAAATTTCTTCATCGAGAACAAGGCCCTTTAGAGATAAGCACAATTCAGGATGGGTGGTTAAAGGCTCGCTGGTTTGTTGAAAGAATTAAGGATGCTAATAAACATTATCTTATTAAAAACCAATTTACTCGAGATGGTGAACACTACCTCTATGTTGCGTCTAATGGCAAGTTGGATTTCTTAGTTGGTGGACGCAATCGGAATCAAGGTGATCTACCCCCAAGCGTATGTTGGGAAATCGAAACTTCTCAAAAAACAGGTAAAGTGATTGACTGCACGATTAAATCAATCGGGCAAAATTCGTATCTTGATTATTCATTAACTTTAAGTGCATCTCCTACATGGTGGACAATATCTAGCGTCGAAAATTTAGTGCTTAGAACTGGACATGCCTATAAAAATCCACACCGTATGCCAGGAAACGATAGCGGTGTATTTGATTAAAGCCTTGCCTCATTGCTGTTAGATTAAATGAAAATAGTCGTTCGAAATCGCAAACGGTAAACGCTTTCCGCTTTCTTAGATAACGGAAGTGACTTTGTATTTTATTTAAATTGATAAGGAGAAAATAGGATGAATTATGTAAGTGATCATAATGTTGCATGGGTTAGATTTCGTTCCTTAGATAGTCAAGGAAACGTCGATACTGGTACTTACTGGGGACAATATCAAACAGGTGATGGGACACCGACAGTGGTTCAGAGAATGTCCCTTGAAACTGACAGTGCGCTATTTCACTGGTTTATAGAAAGAATCAGAAAAACTGAAAATTATTTCATTAAGTGCAGTCATACTATAAATGAGCGTCAGAGCTATCTATGCCCCTCTCAATTAGGAAACGGTACATCTATCTACAACCTATGCGCAGTAATGGGCTCAAGAGATCGATATCAAAAGAAAAACAAACAGGATAAATCATTTCTTTGGGAGATTAAGACGACAGAGACAGGTGAGGAAGTTAATTGCACCATCAAAAATGTAAAGTTGGGTAAATACCTTGTTTGGGATGAGGCAAATGGAGGATTTGGATTTAGTGCTGATTCGAACAGTAATTCAGCCAAATGGAACATTATGAGCGTTGAGGGGCTTTATTTACGCACAGGCTTTAAAAAGCTAAGTGATATGGCTGGGAATGATGGCGGCGTTTTTGACTAAGCTTGTAGGTCAAAGTAGATTTTGGTGAATCCTGTCTAAGAGTGGTTGATGCTCAAGTTTGGTGGCTAATTGTAAAGCTGCGTTAGTGGCTGATTTAGCAGCCTTCGGATTATTAAGTAGAAGATGGAGTTGTGCCAAGCCATAATAAGAAAAAGCCTGACTCAAAACGAGCTCGAGCTTTAAAAAAATATCTAGGCTCTTTTCAATACATTCGATAGCATTTTGGAGTTCGCCCTCTTTTTTGTGAAGATGACTTAAGTTGCGTAAAACAAGCCCTTCATATCGTTTAATGCCAGTCCGGCGAAAGATGACTAGACTGTCCTCTGCCGCAGTTTTTGCTTGTTCAAACTTTCCCTGATGGATAAAAATCGTTGTTAAGCAGTATAGGCTTGTGGCTAGCTGGGTCTCATCTCGAAGGGTTTCGCTAAGTGTTTTGGCAGATAAAGCCAGCTTCTCAGCTTGGGCAAAATCCTTTCGCTGAGTCGCAATATCAGATTGCATTCGCAATACATCAATTTTGCTCGTTTGGTTATCGGCCGTTTCATATAAATTAAGCGCCTTTGCTGAGTAGGCGTCTGCTTCATCTAGGCGATAACCATCTGCAAAGGCAATTAATGCCTGATAGAAATAGACGTCCCCTAATCCCTTTTTGTTTGGGGCAATTTCTAAGATTTCCTGACATTTGTTAAGCCACATTATGGCTTTGTTGTATTTCCCTTGTTCTACAGCGATTCTGGAAAGATGAATTTGTGATTGAACCATTCCTTCTTCATCTTCAATATAGTGATATCGATTTAAACTTTCTGTTAGTTTGATTTCAGCATCCGCATAATCATTTTGTTCTAGGCAGGATTGGCCCCAACGCAACCAGACTAGTGCTTCTTGATCCATGTCGTCTAAGGTTTGTGCGGCTTCAAGTGCGAGTTGATACGCTTGGCGGGCTTGCCTATAGTGGCCGCGCAAACTCCACACATGGGCCAGCGAGTCAGCGAGATCAAGCAGCTCTTGAGCTTTGCCATTTTGATGAGCGAGTTGAATAACGGCCGTTATTTGTTCCCATTCTGGCTCTAGTTGTACAAAGTCTGCGCCAGCCTGTTGCACAAAGCTCAAATAGTAATTAATCAAACGAAACTCCTGCTGTGCTTTCACTTGTTCCGTCATAGCGAGCTTTTCAACGGAGAAATCGGCTAATAACGGATGCTGTCGGTAACGAAATTCGCCATCTTCAGATACCAAGGAAAGAGCCGTTAAGGTGTGTAATTCATCTTCAATATCTTGAACGTCAATAGCAACAGCTGAGGCGAGTGCTTCAGGTAAAAACGGCCGTCCTGCAAAATGACCCATTGCTGAAAATATTTGCTGAACTGGGGGTTCAATGCTCTCCCAGCTGACCTGAAAAGAGGTTTGGACAGCCTGATCGCCAATTTCTAACGAAAGGCGCTGATGGGTTACCTCAAGGCTCTGAGCCAATTTTGTTAAACGCAGACGGGGTCGTGAAAGTAAGCGTTTGGCGGCAATCTCAACGGCTAATGGCAGGTGGTGCAGCCGTTCAACTATTTTCGTTGCCGCGGACTCCTCCTCAGCAGTGGCTGTGATTCGCTCTTCCCCAACAATTCGGTTTAGCAACTGCTGACTATATGTGGGGTCGAGTTCATTTAAAAAAATGGGTATTGCATCCAAGGCGAGGGCGATCTCAAGATTGCGGGTTGTAATAAGCGTCAGATTATGGTTGCCATCAGGAAGTAGGGATCGAGCTAATTTTGCATCATCCACATTGTCGATGACAATCAGTACCTGCTTATTAGCCAGCATATCACGGACCGCTATCGCTTTGCTTTCGAGATCATTGATTGCGCTGAAATCATTTCCAAAGGCGCGTGCCCATAGTTCAAGCGTATTAAACGGATCGCTTGTTTTGTTGTTGCCCCAAAGAACGCCATCTGTAAATTGTGACTTGAGCTGTTTAGCAACAAAAGCGGCAAATGTTGTTTTGCCAACCCCGCCCATGCCAACAATAGCGATTCGTTGACGGTTATTGCCTTCTATTTTTTGTTGAAGCTGAGCTAATTCCTGTCGCCTGCCAACAAAATGGGTTGAAACTGAGGGGGCATGGAAGGGGAATGAGGAACGATGTTGATCTGGGTGGGTCTTTTTTTCAATTACCTCAAACTTGTTGGCTAGGATTTGGTCATACAGTGTATTTGTTTTGTTAGAGGGTGAAACGCCGAGCTCATCCATGAGCGCATCACCCAGCAAATCATATTGGGCTAAGGCTTGTGTTCGTTGGCCTAACTGAGCGAGTAGCCGCATACGCTGTTGGTGTGCGCTTTCGAGCCACGGGCGCATAGTGAGTAGCTTGTCCGTCGTCTCTAGTGCAGACTCTAGCTTGTTTTGATGAGCGTAGCAGTCGCTGAGCCACATTAAAATATCGATGGTTTTTTGAGCATAATATTCTCGTCTGGCCGATATCCACTCCTCAAAGATGGCGCTATCAGATAAATAAATCTGATTGAGGAATGGTCCCCGGTATAAAACGGCCGTTTTTTGTAAAGCTTCAGTACAGGCTTTACAGGCCGTTAGTTCTGAGTGATCGTGGTTCCGAACGGCCGTTAATCCCTGCTCAAATAAAACAGAATCGACTATGACACGACCGTCTGTGATTAGCTGGATGGTGTGCGTATTGCTCTCAATGAGAGGAAGTTCGACTGACCCTAAATCTTTTCGTAGCGCGGTCAGCGCTTGTGACAAATTGCGGCGGGCTCTCTTCTCTGTAAATTCAGGCCACAGCAAACCCGCCAAGTGGGAGCGATATTGAGGACTACCTAGATTCGCGGCAAGATAGATCAATAAAGCGCGTGCTTTTTGACTGTAAAAATGGGTGATCGGTTGATTATTTAAGTTCGCAGTAAACGAGCCAAGCAAGGACAAATTTAACATGGTCAAATTTTTAAATGATAGCGGAGTATATCATATTGTCTTCATTTGCTTTGTGGAGTTTTACAGTTTTTTGTTGCTGAAATCTGAAATTTTCAAATTGTATCCCTTATTTATGGGGGGAAATCAACATAACACGAGATTAGAAGGTGCTAGCTTTGTATGTTTATCAGAAAGAAGATGCCTCTTTTTTGGCTCGATGTGCTGGTCATGGTTGTGATGGCTCCAGCTGTATCAGAATAAACAGGTAGCCCAAACCCTAGTAATCCTATGACAACCTGCTACCCTTGTGTGCATGAATGTGCAAAATCAAGACTTAATTGAAACGAAACTCAACGAGATGGGGTTGGCATTGCCAGATCCCATCCAGCTACCACCGGGAATGGTGCTGCCGTTTCCTTGGGTGCGCGTGCGGGGTAAGCGGGTGTTTGTGTCAGGACACGGGCCGCTTAATGCTGATGGCTCGCTTAAACGGCCGTTTGGTAAAGTTGGACAAGACGTCACAGTCGAAGAGGCGTATGAGTCTGCTAGAGCAACAGGGCTTGCTATTTTGAGCAGCCTAAAAATGGAGCTTGGCAGCCTAGACCGCATTACAGCATGGCTGCGGGTATTTGGCATGGTCAACAGTGCACCGGGATTTAACCAACAACCCTCAGTCATCAACGGTTTTACTGACCTCATTTTAGAGCTATACGGCGAAGAACAGGGTACTCATGCTCGTTCGGCCGTTGGTATGGCTAGCTTACCAATCGATATTCCAGTTGAGATCGAGGCTGAAGTTGAAATCGATGGTGGGTAGCCATCAAATAAAATGCCACCAAAGACGATTCTTACACTGGACAATCTGACACAAAGAGCTAAGATCAACTCATCAACACATTGACCCCAAAACCGAAAATTTTTAGCCATAAGGACTTAGCCGATGAACTTTGAGTTTAATGATGATCAAATCTTTGTGCGAGACACCGCCCGTGCCTTTCTCAAAGCTAACTGTCCGCCAGAGGTTGTGCGCCGCGTCTTAGAAGGAAATGAGCGGTATGCGGCTGATCTCTGGCAGCAGATTGTGGTCCAAGGATGGGCCGCCACCGCCATTCCAGAAGAATATGGTGGGCTGGGCATGAGCTATCTTGAGCTAGTGCTCGTGGCTGAGGAGCTTGGCCGTGTTTGTGCACCGGTGCCGTTTGCGTCTTCAGTATATCTTGCCACAGAGGCAATCCTGCAGGCTGGTAGCGAAGCGCAAAAGCAAAAGTGGCTGCCTCAACTGGCCGAAGGGGCAGTTATTGGCACGCTGGCATATGCAGAGAAGGCGGGTTCAACGACTGCAGCCACGTTAGAGACTAAAGTGGAGAAGGGGAAGATTTACGGCCGTAAAACCACCGTTGCCGATGCAGAAATCTCCCAACTGATCATTGTTGCAGCCAAAAGCGAAAGCGGAGCAGACGCATCCCTTTACCTCGTTCCATTGCGCCAAGATGGCATTAGCTACGAATCTATCAACACCATCGACCCGAGCATGAATCACGCCAACGTCATTTTCAACGGCGCCTCTGCTGAATTGCTTGGTGAGGCAGGAGAAGGCTGGGTACTGCTACAAAAGATTCTAGATCGAGCCGCCGTTTTATACGCTTGGGAGCAGTTAGGCGGGTCAGAAACTTGTTTAACAATGGCTAAAGCACATGCCATGGAACGGTACGCTTTTGGCCGGCCCATTGGCTCATTCCAAGCTATTAAGCACAAGCTAGCCAACATGTATGTCAAAAACACGCTGGCTCGCTCGAATGCGTACTATGGGGCTTGGGCGCTCAATAGTGACGCACCAGAACTCCCCTTGGCAGCAGCGACAGCGCGGGTAGGTAGTACCCAAGCCTACTATTTTTCATCCAAAGAAAGTATCCAAACGCACGGCGGCATGGGATTTACTTGGGAAGTTGATTGCCAGTTTTACTATCGACGAGCCAAGGTGCTGTCGGTTGTCATTGGCAGTGAGCGCGTATGGGCGGATAAATTGATCAAGGCAAGCAACCAATAATCAGTGAAAACGAATTGAATACTGATAACACCAAGGACATAAATCATGAATTTTGATGATACCCAAAAAGAAGCAGAGTTCCGAGAAGAAGCCAGAGCATGGTTAGAAGCCAATGTGCCAACTGAAGCGGAACTTGCAGGCAAAACTGAGGTGCAGCGGGCCCAATTTTGGCAAAAACGAAAAGCAGAAGGGGGCTGGGCGTGTATTACTTGGCCCAAACAGTTTGGTGGGCGAGGGTCATCAGCTATCGAACAGGTCATCTTTGATCAAGAAGAAGCCAAGCTTGATACGCCTTATATGGGGTCTTATTTTAGTATCGGGCAAGGTATGGCTGCCCCAACCATGATGACATACGGTACCGAAGAGATGATGACCCAATTTTTGCCCAAACTCGCCAGCGGTGAAGAAATTTGGTGCCAGCTTTTTAGCGAACCGGCGGCTGGGTCTGACCTTGCCGCCTTGCGCACCAGCGCCGTGCCAGATGGAGATGATTGGATTGTTAACGGGCAAAAGATTTGGACCACAGTGGCGCAATACGCTAGCTATGCCATCCTCGTAACCCGCACTGATCCCAATGTGCCTAAGCATCGCGGCTTAACCTACTTCTGCGTAGATATGAAATCACCGGGCATTGAAGTACGGCCAATTAAACAAATGTCTGGTGGTTCCTCCTTTAATGAGGTCTTCTTGACAGATGTTCGTATTCCCGACAGTATGCGACTGGGCAAAGTAGGGCAGGGTTGGCGTGTGGCTTTAACCACGTTGATGAATGAGCGTGCCAGCATTGGCGGAGGTGGCGTCACGGCCAATTTTGAATCAGTTAAAGCTTTAGCTGAACGGTTAAATATCGATGATGAGCCAGCGATTGAGAACAGCACCGTGCGCTCAAAACTCGCTTCTTGGTACGTGCAAGAGGCCGGACTTAAATTCACGGAATATCGAACATTGACGGCGCTTTCCCGTGGTGAAGAACCTGGCCCAGAGAGTTCGATTGGTAAGCTAGTGGCGGCTGCCAAGGGGCAGGATATGGCCTCATTTGCGATTGATCTATTGGAACAGCAGGGAATTCAGTGGGATCCGGAGCAGGATGATCCAGAAAATACGCTTTTTGTAGAAAACTTTATGGCGTTGCCGGGCTTGCGCATCGCCGGCGGTACCGATGAGATCATGCTGAACATTATTGCGGAGCGGGTGTTGGGGTTGCCCCCTGAACCTAGGGTCGATAAAGCGATTCCGTTTGCAGATGTGCCAACTGGACCCAATGAGTAATTTTTTAGATAGTGGACCAATCATCCCGATTGGTCCACTTTTTTTTCAACTAAACTAAATGAAACTGGGTCTGACGGCCGTTTAGCCACCTCATCTCCCCTTTAAAAAATCCCGCATCTTCTTCAAGCATAATACGAATGTTTTGATTGTCCCACTCTGGGATACTCTGTTGAATATTGAGTTCGATAGAGTAAGCGGTATTATCAAATATTGGGTAATCCCCTCTGCCGGGAACACCCCCTTGTTGGTCCCAAAGCCCAATGGTGGGGCCAGCGGCGTGACCGTGATAGCCAAGCGGATGGCTGTAGACGGTGGCGTTGATGCCTTCAGTTTGGGCTTGAGACAGCGTTTGGTGAAGCACTTCATTCCCCGTTAGCTCCGCCCCCATCGCCGCCATGTGAATATCTTGCAGCCGGTTGCCCGTCGTGAGGGCTGCTTTGAGGCCATCAGGGGCGTTGGTTTCACCGGGGCGAAGAA
Organism: Chloroflexota bacterium; assembly: GCA_039029915.1. GTDB lineage: Bacteria > Chloroflexota > Anaerolineae > Promineifilales > Promineifilaceae > QQUD01. The sequence goes on along the minus strand of JBCCFD010000018.1, from coordinate 26,136 downwards.
CGTAGGCGTGCTGCTGTTGGTCTGTGGCGAGACCGAGATAGATAAAGCCCATATCGCAATGGAGCAGGTCGCCAGGGCGGATGGTTGTGCGAGGAACGGCCGTATTGTTCCCACTTGGATCAAACACAGATTGATCGGGGGCTTGAATGCTGATTGAGGGCTGGAACCAAGCCCTTAGCCCCAAATCATGCATCGTTTGTCGCATCCACCAAACTACATCATCGGTCGTCGTGATGCCAGGCGTAATCACATTGCGGGAGTACGCTTCGGCTATGATGGCGTGACCCATGGCAATGATATCTGGATAAACGAGGCGCTCTATCTCAGTCCGATGCTCAAGCCAGCCGACGCACAACCGCTCGGCGCTTGCTGTTTTGGCCATCCACTCAGGGCCAATCGCGTCTGTAAGCTGACTGTACTCCTGCCAGCTTAAGCCATCACCAAAAGCAAAGGTGGGGGAGAAATTGATGCCAATCTTGGCCGGATTGCGCGCTTGAATAGTGCGGGCGAGGCATTCATACTGTGACTCTTCATCTGGATTCCAGCCAGATTCATAAAACCCTGGTTGCCCATACCGAGACAGGGTGAGCCGTTCAACTGAGCCATCTTCTTGACGTGTAAAAACTAAAATGGTGCGGCGTCGAGCCGACATTTCAGGTTCACGAAGGAATGTCATGATGACCGGGTCTTCATTGTATTCCTGAGCAATGATGAGCCACATATCAAATCCTTCTCGGGACATAAGGTGGGGTAAAAAAGAATCGAGGCGGGCTTTGAGCCATTCATTTCGAACGGTTGCCTGCTGTCGCAGCGGGAGAATTTTGTTTTTGAGAGAATGAAATTGAAGCATTAGGTGTCCTTGTTGATGATCAATAGGTAGATATATTTACAATTTTAGAGTGACAATTTTTTTGATGAGGTGCTTGTTTCCAAATGATAAATTTATTTTGAACAGGTACTGTATCAGAGCGTCTTAGCACGCTGTGATTGATAGGCAGTTTATCGATTTCAGATAAGTTCAACAAATTTCATGCAGGGGTGCCAACTGGCACCCCTGCATGAAATATTAATAACCCAACATGTGCCTTTTCTCTCTAAACCGATAAAATATGATTGATGTCCCAAAATAGGTTTCAAGCGTATCAAAATGGCATTTTTCAACTTTTAGATGTCATCAGCCCCTATTTCATATTGAATATGGCTTGGTTTGTGCTGTCTTTACCGATCGTGACATTGGTTCCAGCAACAGGGGGGTTGTATTATGCAACCTACGTGCTGGCTCGTGATGGAGACGCCGGTTTAGCTGATCTTTGGCATGGGTTCCGCACTCATTTTTGGCAAAGCTGGTGGTGGTTCGGGTTGAACATGTTGGCGTATGGCCTTCTTTTTGTCAATTTTACATTTTATGGGGCGTTTAGTGGCGCATGGGTCATTTGGGTGCGAGCCACAATAATCATTGTTACGCTCGTTTGGTCCGGGTTACAGCTTTACATGTTCCCCTTTCTGATGGTGCAAGAAGATAAGCGCTTGATGGTAGCTTTGAGAAATAGCTATGTGGCGCTGGTGTTTCAACCGCTGCAAACATTTGGATTTGTCATCCTTACCCTTGCTCTGGTGGGGTTGTCTACTATTTTTGCATTGCCATCGTGGATTATTATCACGGCTAGCCTTTGCTTGACGATTTCTAATCGGGCGGCGATTCGAGCGTTAAAGTCATTGCACCCAGAGCTATTTATGTAAAAACCAAATAGGATCTTGAAAAAAGATGTTAAATTTTTAGTTTTTACCGAGTAAATTTCATATTTCTATCCTGATTTATTTCAAGATATTTGTGAAATTTACATAGTGATGAGATGGATATTTCGAATGGAGAATGGTCGAGTGCAAATTACTGTAAAGACGCAAAAGAGAATCTACCTGATGCGGCATGGACATACGTTTGATGTGACGCCAGATGCGCCTATTTTGGAGGCAGAAGCTCAACTGACGGAAAAAGGCAGAGCGCAGGCTGAAGAAACGGCCGTGTTTCTAAATAAACATATTCAATTTGACGCCATCTACTCGACAGAACTCCAACGCACCATTGATACCGCTACGCCCATTGCCACTTTACAGAACCTATCCATTACCCAGCTTGCTGATTTAAACGAGCTTCGGTTTGATCTACCATCTGGCTCGACTTTTAAGGATTTGTACAAAGCGTTTCAGGCGCTGCGAGATGAGCTGAAACAGAGGCCGCTGGATGAGATTGTGATGGGAAAACGGCCGTTTTCTGAAATTTTCAATGGCTACTTAAGCGGTTTGCAAACAGTGCTTGATGGCCCCGGAGATACGATTCTTGTTGTGGCTCACGGTGGGACTAACATGATGCTCATCTGCTATGTGCTAGGGTTGCCACTACACCGCTTGATGCGCTTTCATCAAAACAATTGCGGTATTAACATCATAGACTGCCTGCCTCCGGGAAGATTTGCGCTACGGTTATTGAACTACACTTGCTGGGATCCGCTCAAAGGAACGATTGCAATGTAATATGGTGTTATTGGGGCGATATTTATAGAGAGTTACTGGAGGCAAATTTCTGTTTACTTTTTACTGATTACTTGCTCCCCAATCGAAAATCGTAAATCCAACACCTTATGTACGATCTCTTTACCCAAAATTTTAAGCGTTCAGCCCATGAAACTTTTGCCCTCATGCGGCAAGAAGCCCCTATTTACGCCCATACTGCGCCCAATGGGGGGACTAGCTGGTACGTAACCCGATATGAAGACGTCCTAGACGTGCTTAAGGACAACGTCAACTTTTGCAAAGATGTCCACCACGCCTCCGACAGGAGAAGAGGGAGTTCTATCCAGCAGCGTATCAATGAAAATATGCTGTTTTCTGATCCCCCCGATCATTCACGACTTCGGGCGCTGGTTGGTCAAGCGTTTACGCCGCGTCGAATTGAGCAAATGGCCCCTCGCATTCAAGAGATTACGGATGAATTGTTAGGCTCAGTGAGCAATCCGTTTGATCTGATCGCCCGATTTGCACTGCCGTTACCGGTTAAAGTGATTTGTGATTTGCTGGGAATCCCTGAGGTTGATCAAACGGCCGTTATGGATGGCTCACAGGCTATTATTTCTCCCGGTGGCAAAGGTTTAAGCAGTAAGATTCGCCGAAAAAAAATACGTGATTTTGTGACTTATTTAGGCCAGCTGTTTGCTAAACGACGGCAGGTGCCGCAGGAGGACATGATTTCGGCGCTTGTTCAGGCAGAAGCTGCTGGTGAAAAGCTGAATGAAGCTGAGCTTTCTAGTATGGTGGCGCTTCTTTTGGTAACGGGGTACGAGACAACGGTTAATCTTTTTGGGAATGGGGCGCTGGCGCTGTTGCAAAATCCTGAGCAGTTAGAGATGGTGCTGGCGGACGAGACGCTTTGGGAAACGGCCGTTGAAGAACTGCTGCGTTTTGATGGCCCTGTTGAAACCTCTACTACGCGATGGGTGCGTCAAGACATTCAATACAAAGGGCATCAAATGAAGCGGGGCGACATTATGCGAGTTGTTCTAGCCTCAGCCAATCGAGACGATTCTAAATTTAACAGCCCGCAACGTTTGGACCTCACTCGTGAAGAAAATCGCCATCTTGCCTTTGGATTTGGCATTCATTACTGTCTAGGTGCGCCGCTGGCAAGGCTTGAGGGGGTTATTGGGTTAAAAACACTTTTTAAACGATACCCAAACCTTACCCTAGATTGTCATATTAATGAGTTGCAGTGGCGGTTGGGTGTGCTGTTTAGGGGGTTGGAGCGGTTACCTTTGAGATGGTAAGTGGTGCCTCATCTGCGATGGCATTAATGCGGTCAAGATTGTCTACAAAATCTTGAATTAGGGGATCATCAATGGAGGCTATCAGTCGGGCAATATTTAGCTGGGCTAGGTGATATTTTGGCGTCATTTGCCTATTATTAGATTGAGAAGCCGGTTTTACAAGCACCTGAAGAGAGTAGGAAATAAAAAACGCCCCAGTATTCACTGAGGCGTTTCGAAATTTAAAAATGAAGCAGCTGGTTTATGAATTTTGTTTTTGCAAATTGCGGAAGTATAGGAAGCAAGCAATCATCAACGGTACAAAAACGATGAAGTTATACATGAAGTGAAGCTCTGGACGTGGGAAAAAGATCTCACCGATGCTCGTTTGTCGCGCCCCACCAAACCAATAATCTTTTGCAACAAATTGATACATCAAAATCACGTGCTCGAAGAGATGCCACGTTTGGAAAATGAGCGCCCATTTCCAAAAGGTGCGCGATTGACCTTGAACACCTTTCCACAATAGTAAGATACCAATCCACATGGCGCCGTTATAGGCAATGTGCAAAATTTCTGATTCAGCCAACCACGGGAACCAAAGGCCTAAGATGCCACCCGCTTCTTTGGGAAGCCAGCCCAGAATGTAAATCTGATAAATCTGAATGACATGTTCTGAAAAGTGGCCAAGTACGATTACAATGTACGCCCATAAAGCTTTTTCATGCCAAACAGTATTAAGCTTTTCCATAAAATTATTTGTTCTAAATTGTAATGCTGTCATTTTGTCCTCCAATGACTTGTCGATGAGTAAAAGTTTTACGGATTTATGAATTGGGTCTTTTAGGTCTTGCTAGGTGCCGGCTTTGCACGGTTTTGGGTTTCCAAATGCCGAATATAACGACCCCTTTTTGCATTAAAAATAGGGCAGCAAGGGCGGCTATGGTCATGCTGGAATAGATGGGGATTTTTAGCCACAGTGGAAGTTCAATCACTTCTACTTGAAAATCTACCTCTCCTGTGTAGCCAGCTGGGTCGGCTAAAAGCACTGTAATGTGATACTGGTCTGCCTGCCAAACGTTATCTTCAATCTCATGCCTGAAGAGTGTTTCTGGGGTAGGTTGTCTAGTTTGTAGGATAATTGCTTTTTCTGGGTTGTTGACAGGAGAAAGCTGTATTTTGACGTCACAATCTGTTACAGGACGGTAATTTTGATCTAATACGGCCGTTTCAAAATGAACTTCACCCGTACGAAGCACGCCCGGTAACGACCATACCGAAACGTAATAGTCACCTACTGGGACGCGGTAAATCTCTAGTTTTTCACCTTCACCATGTGCTGATACTGTGGTGGCCCACCCCAGACACATACACACACATAATATTAAGATTTTTAGGAATCTTTTTGTCCGCATCATTGTTTAGTCCTGCAATCTCGAAAGTCAGTCATAACCAAATTGTGAAAACCCACACTTAGTAATCTGGCTTACACAAATATATGTAAGCTAACTTACATTAAAACTTTCAACATAATTCGAAAAAAGAATCTCTATTGGAACGCTGTAAATGTTATAGATTTTTAGTGGGTGGCTCCCCAGATATTTATGACTTTGTGACCCAAGCTTTTAAATACTTTTCCCCTTATTGTTCGTTGAAGTGAATTGATTCGAGGTGAGGCAAAAGGACAACACTTTCTTGTTCATTGGGGTCGGTTCGTGCGATAACGGCCGTTATCGACTTTGAGTCGCTAGGATTATACGGTAGGTGGGGCACCCCTGCTGGAATATATAAATATTCACCCGTTTCAATCACCATATGGTTTTCCAAATTGTCGCCATAGTACATATAACCAGGGCCATCAATGACGTAAATTGCCGTTTCATGCGCTTCATGCAGGTGGGCTTTGGCTCGCTGTTGGGGTGGAATGGTGAGCATATGCATGCATATGCCGGTTGACCCTGTGTTCTCAGCCGAAATACCGGCGAAATAGGTGAAATCTTGCTTGCCCTCATAACTGTGGCCCGGTTTGATAATTTGACAGGTTTGTTTCTTCATAAGGTTGTTTCTCCTTGTGGTGTCAATTGAGATATTACTGGTCTTCTTTGAGTGAAACGAAGTTTATAATCGTCATTTTATTCAAAGCAGGAACTTCGTTTCACTTAATATCCCACTTCATAAATGATGAAATTCATACATTTTGATTCATGTCCATAAAAATCTTTTAACGCAAAATTGAGTCTTGAATCGTTATAATGCCCGCGATTGTTTCATGTTTGCTTTCTGTTTTCAATACGACTTACATCCCAGCCTCTAAAACAATTAATAACAAAATTACGCCCTTGCACTGGCCGGTATTCCACCGTGACAGATTGCTTGGTTTTAGAACCGACGATACCCTGCGTAATATCAATAATCAAACAGGAGAAGTATTGTGTTTAAATTAAAACGGCCGTTTTCGGCTCAAACTTTATTTTTTGCATGCCTACCCTTGCTATTAATTTTGTCCATGCCCGTTTTTGCTCGGCAACAAACATTCAAATTAACGTCTAATTCTTGTGGCGACGCCGCCAGTAATGCAATTTCCAATCATAGCTTTGAATCAGGCCAATCCAATTGGGTATTCTTTACCAATGGTGAAGGTGATTTTGATGTCGTGAGCAACGATGTTTACCATTGCTCTAATTCAGCGCGGGTCACAATCGATGAAGCCGGTACAAACGTGCAGCTTTATCAACGAGGTATTAACCTACAGCCCAATAGCGAATACCGATTACGATTTGCAGCAAAATCATCAAGCGGACGAAACGCTCGCATTATCCTGCAAAAGCATGAGGCTAACTACAATAATTACGGCTTGAATTATGTTGCCAATCTCACAACAGACTGGCAGGAGTTTGAAGTTGATTTCACTACGTCCGGTTTTTCAGGCGAAGAAGATAACGGCCGTTTGCGAATTTGGTTGGCTCCCTATGATAAGGCAGGTGAAGTTTACTATTTCGATCAAATTGAACTGACCTTGCTTGATGGTAGCCCAGCCCCGACTGCAACGCCAGACGATCCGCCTGCCCCGACAGCCACTCCGGATGATCCAGGCTCAACTCCCACAGCCTGTGATTCAAATAATGGCAACATTCTATCAAACCCCAGCTTTGAGTCAGGTAAATCAAACTGGACTTTCTTCACGAGTGGCTCTGGCTCTTTTAATGTTACCGGTGCAGATTCATATCACTGTGACGATGCGGCTAAAATAACCATCACATCAGGTGGTAATAATATTCAACTGTTCCAAGCTGGTATAAATCTTCAGGCAAACACAAACTACAGACTTTCATTTGCCGCAAAATCAAACAGTGGCAACGATCTCTCAGTTTCCGCTCAAAACCACAAGCCCAACTATGAATATTATGGCCTGCAAAATCGTGTGGCTAACTTAACCTCCAATTGGCAAACAATTGAGATTGATTTCACCACGAGCGGCTTCTCTGGAACGGCTGATAATGCGCGGTTGCGCTTTTGGTTGGCCCCATACGCCGAGTCAGGGGATATCTATTGGATCGATAATGTTGTCCTTGAACAGTTAGGCTCAGCACCAAACCCAACCAATACACCCAATCCGGGTCCTGACCCAACCAACACACCAGCCCCTGACCCAACGGAGCCACCACCGCCACCATCAGGCAGTAATCAGCTTGAAGTATTTGATTGGAACGGCAATGTCACTGAAGCTGATCGTGGCTTCCCTTGGAACCAACCGCCCAAAGAAAATGGAGACTGGACAAGCCCCGTAAATTACGCTGAGGGGACACTCTACGTTCGTGCTGAAATATTTAGCCAACCCGTGCCTCAGGATGATATGCGCCTCCAATTCTGTTTCTGGCAAGAACTAAATGGAAATAACTTTGGCCTAGAAACTTGTATTACAACCAAGAATGTGCCTGGCACATCAGGGTCCGTGAAATGCTGGTCGGCACCCATTGAATCGATGTGGAAATTAAATGGTGAGCCGCTCGATTGGGATAGACCACGCTATCGGGTAGCCGCTGTCATCAAAAATGGTGAAAAGCTACCGGTCAGTAATTTCAACGGTTGGAATTGGAATGGGGAAGATCCAAAAGACTGGTACCCGCTAAACATGCGCTTTACGGCGATTGTTGTGGCAAAAAACAGCACCTTCTCAGGTTGGGGAGCGTACGGAGGGTGCTAGCTAGAATTCGTTGATTCTTGAAGACAATTGATAGAGTTGAGAACAAAAAGGTCTATGAAACAAATCAAGTTTATTAAAACTTTGTGCTCCAGGAAGCAAATCACAATGACCGCAATGTTTTCAAATTTCTTTTTGAGATTTACGCAAGTGTCCCGAAGTTTGTAAACGTCGTTTCATTCTAAGCAGAAGCTTCGTTTCAATTAAAAAGAAGGGTTTAGACGATATACAAAATCTAAACTCTTCTTTTTTATGTCCCGAGATTCTTATTCTGTCATTATTCTAAAAATCATCAATTTTCTAGAGAAGAACCTTTCAAAAAAATTGGTAAGAAAGTACTTAATCCTTACCCAAAAAATCCCTTTGGGACGTTTTTCTTATCAATCAAATCCCTCTATTCATACATAATAATTTTGTATCTTGAGCATAGGTAGTACTGCAACAACTGGATATCGGGGAGTAATAGAACCGTCTGATTTGTAACCCAAACAAGAGGTTCTGTTATTTGGTGGACAAAAGCAATTTGAAACAGAGTGCATTGTTAAGAGCTTTGTTCTCCTGAATGTAAAGTCTATAAATCCATTTAGTTCTAAATTTTCGGAACGCATTCTGCTCCCTCCCCCTGTAAGCCTTGTTGTAAGTGATAAATCACATAATGGCGGCGTCAATCAAAATTGGACTATCAACTGGTTATCTTTTGATGTAGACATAGTAGTTTCATGTCACGCCAATTCAAGTTTAAGTGAAACGAAGTTCCTGCATTGAATAAAACGGCAGCTATAAACTTTGTTTCCTTGAGGTTCCGAAGCTTTTTTCTAACAAGGTATTCAAATTAGAAACTTCGGAACACTTAATGTCAAATCCCACTACCTTTTTATGACATTATGATGCCGCCTAAATAGGTCTAATTGACTTATTCGATCATGGTGTCACTGTGTCGAAAATGGCGGAGCATGCAATTTGATTGAAAAATATTTGGAGTAAAAAGATTTCGTGTCATCTATAATTGATAGCTTAAGACTGTATATTAGTCGTCAGGCCAACTCCCTTCTTGAATATATTTTGGAACAAAGTCTATATCTGTTGTTTGGATGGATACCTACCATTATTGGTATAGGCATTCGTGGATTTGTCTATCGACTCATATTAAAAATGGACGGTATGGCGGCAATTGATAGCCGTGTCCGTTTGCGGTTTGCTGGAAATATTAAGCTTGGCAACGGAGTTTATTTAGACCAAGGAACCTATCTCCATGCCACCCCAAATGGCATTGAATTAGGTGAAAACACGATCGTTATGCATGGAGCTGTGCTGCATGTTTATAATTTTAGAGGTCTTCCAAATGCCGGTATTAAAATTGGCAAAGATTCACTTGTGGGCGAATATAGCGTGATTCGTGGGCAGGGGGGTGTTGAAATTGGAGACCGCGTTTACACGTCACCATTTACTCAGATCATTGCCGTGAATCATGTTTTTAATGACACAAAACGGCCGTTTGTCGATCAAGGCATTACGGCTGAAGGTATCGTGATCGAAGACGATGTTTGGTTAGGTGCTTCTGCCGTTGTTACAGATGGTGTTCGCATTGGCAAAGGGGCTATAGTGGCTGCCGGTGCTGTCGTCACGAAAGATGTTCCTCCTTACACAGTTGTTGGTGGTGTTCCCGCAAAAATCATCAAAAAAATTGAAGAAGGGATGCCATTACCTGATGCAACAATTTATTAACTGCTCTGCATTTTAATCCTTCTGGTCACGTAGCGTTTAGGGTTTGGTGTTAGGGAAAAAAGTTTGGTTTAGAGGGAAAACCTATTCAATTGTCTAATCCTAAAAACGAATGTCAAATTCTAAATGACCTAAGTACCAAGACTATCTTCAAGTTGATTGTAAGGATAGCTAATTATATTCAAAACGAAGCATGAATAAGACAACAGTGAAGTTAGTGTATCCCAAAATTTAAAAATTAAAGAGCACAAATAAGAACCAGTAACAATTTATGTAAATTTCACAAAGTATCTTGAAATAAAACAGATTAGAACCATGAAATTTACTTGGTGAAAATCCAAAATTGTTCATCTCACGGCACTTTTTGATTATTACACAAGTTCAATCACATCCAATAATTGTGAAAAAAAATCACTGAACGGAAAAAGATTTAGAAATGACTCTGGTAAAAACAAATTCCGTTGATGAAAAAGTATCCTGTAAAAAATCAAAATCGATAGTTCATTAGTAGATATTTTGTAAACAGAACAAAATAAGAAGGCATTTAAAGTTATGACCACGCTCTCAGTTGTAATCCCCGCATATAATGAAGAAGATGGCATTGCAGAAATCGCAAATCGCGTTTTATCTATTCGCAACGATTTGCAAACTGTTGGTGTCAATGATTTGGAGCTCCTTGTCGTTGATGATGGCTCTTCTGATAAAACTGTTGAAATTGCAGAAAGCATTGATGGTGTCACCCTCATTCAACACCCTAAAAATAAAGGGTATGGTGGTGCACTCAAGACCGGTTTCAGCAAAGCTCGTGGTGAACTAATCGGCTTTTTAGATGCTGACGGCACATACCCGCCTGAATATTTTCCAAAACTGTGTAAAGAAGCCTTGAATGGTTCAGACTTAGTCATTGGGTCTCGTATGGCAGGGGCTGATAGCCAAATGCCTTTGACCCGTCGAGTGGGCAACTTTTTCTTTGCCAACCTATTATCAATCTTAGGCCGCCGCCGCATTACTGACAGTGCTAGCGGTATGCGTGTCTTTAAGAAAACATTATTAGAAAGAATCTATCCACTTCCTGATGGGTTAAACTTAACTCCAGTCATGAGCACCCGTGCTGTGCACGAGCAAGTAGCAATGACTGAAATTCCAATTCCTTACAGCGAACGCTTGGGGGCATCAAAATTAAGTGTAGTGCACGACGGCCGTTTATTCCTTGAATCCATGATCTGGACTGCCTTGACTTACAATCCAGTTCGTATCTTTGGCTTGATTGGGGTAGGGAGCGTTGGTTTATCTTTGCTTATTCTGGCTGGCTTGGTCATTGCTCGCTTAGGCGGTAACACCACGCTTGGCGATTTAGGCGTCGCATCAGTATTTATTGCGCTGGTTGCGGCCGTAATTGGTATTAGCATATTTGCTTTGGGTGTTACCTTTAACTACCTCGTTACCATTTTCCACAAACAGCCCGTTCGACAAGGGCTATTTGGGAAGCCGGTTTTCAAAACACCGCTTAATCATCACTTCGGGTGGATTGGCTTGGTTAGTCTGTTGATTGGCTTGGGTATTGGGATTTTTAGCTTAGTTTCAGGGATCAGTAACCAAGGGATTGAACGCTTGTGGCTTTATCTTGTTGGGAGTGCAATGGCAATCCTAGTTGGAGTTCAGTTGATGATTAACTGGGTGCTCCTACGAGTGCTAGAAGATTTAGGCCGCCGCGAAATGATGGCAAAAGAAGATATTGCTGGGTATGCATAAGCGTACTTAGCATGTAGCAAGTGGCAAGTAATCTTTGCAACTTGTAACCTGCAACTTGCAACCGCAAGTTCTTGTACCCGGGCTCCTTCGGAGGAACACAATGAATCAAGTAAAGCTCGATGAAGTAGAAGTTAAAGGCAAAAAGAAACCCGCACGTAAAAGAGACCCCCTGCGCGAAAATTTAGGAACGCGTCGTATTCCTAAGCTGCGCATGGCAAACTTTCCGGATGCGGATGATATTGTTCATCAAGGATTGATGGAGGCGCCTCGCCCAGATACGGCCGTTGATATTGTCCTCGTTAATCCACCCACACCCGATGGGGGATTGTGGATTAGAACCCAGCACCGGGTAGGTCGCCGGACGCGCGAAAATATGGTCTGGCCTCAAGTTGAATTGGCCCAATTAGCTGCCATGCTCTACCCTGAGCACAAGGTGGCCGTCATTGACGCCAACGCCGAGCGAATGACTTGGGGTGACTTTACTGAAAAGCTAGAAGAGCTTCAGCCTAAATATTATATGACCCACGTTACCGCTCCTACGCTGGAGAATGATATGTTTGGGTGTTTCATAGCCAAGGCTCGCGGTGCTAAAACGATTGGATTTGGCACCCACGTGACCCCAATTCCTCGGGAAACGATGAAAGCATATCCCGCCTTGGACTTTGTTTTGGTGGGTGAACCTGACTTAACAATTCGTGATCTGCTTGATGTTCTGGAGAATAAAGTTGACGAGCGTCCTGACAATATGAAGGTGATTTTCGACAAGCATGAGCCAGACTACATGCCAGCCGCCAATATCGATGGTGATATTGATATGCGCGCGATTAAAGGGCTTGCTTGGCGTGACGGGGATGAGGTTGTTGTTAACTTAACACGGCCGTGTATTGCCGATCTCAACGACATGCCGCACCCGATGCACCACCTTTTACCGATGCAAGATTATCGGATGCCGCTAATCAAAGGGCCCTTTACTTTTATTGTGACTAGTCGCGGTTGCCCTGCTGGCTGTACCTACTGCATTAAACACGTGAGTTACCAATACTCCGTTCGCGTACGTACACCGGAAAACATCATGGAAGAACTGTGGATACTTAAAAAGCAAGGCATGAACAATATCCACATGTATGCTGATCTGTTTACCGTTAATCGGGAACAGGTGATGGGTTTATGCGAACTGATGATCAAGGAAAAAATCAACATTCGCTGGACTTGCAACAGTCGAGTAGACTATGTAGATGAAGAGTTACTCTCCATGATGGGCAAAGCAGGTTGCTGGCTTATTTCATGGGGTATTGAAAGCGGTAGCGAGCAAATTTTGCGTCACGCGCGCAAAGGTGCATATCCAGACAAAGCCGCTCGTTCTCTTCAGTGGGCGCGCAACGCAGGTATCAAAAATTGGGGATACTTCATCATCGGATTGCCTGGAGAAACTGAAGAAACTATTCGTGAAACCATTGACTTTTCAAAAGGTTTACCGTTAGACATCGCCCTATTCCATGTTGCGGCACCGTATCCTGGTACACCTTTCTTCTTTGAAGTTGTTAAAAATGGTTGGTTCCGTCCTGGTACGCGCTGGGAACAAGTCGATATGGACAAGGGAACCGTATTAGATTACGAAAACTTGCCAGCTGAGCGCTTGCTTTATTGGCAAAAACGAGCCTTTAGAGAATGGGCATTCCGTCCTGGGCCAATTATGACTTATTTAAAGATGGTAGCATCTGATATTTCTACCGTTAAGTCAGCCTTGAGCGTCGGTATGCAAACCTTAACCTGGCAAACAAAAGGCGAATAATTCGAGTGAGCAGTGGATAGTGAATAGTAGATAGTTTTTACTAACCATTATCCGCTAACCACTAACCACTCAAAAAACTGAGCACTGATAACGAGGTTAGACTTATGGAATTTTTGAAGAAAGTATGGGCCGGCTGGACAAAAGTGGTGATGTTTATTGGGACAGTCCTCGCTTGGACCATTCTGACAGTATTTTATTTTACAGTCTTTGCAATTTGGGCAATTCCCCAAACGATTTTTGGAGACCGACTGGATACCAAAAGTAAAGGCGAAAACCCGACATGGCTCAGCCGAGCTACTGAAGACCTCACTCTCGAAGATGCACGGAGGTTAGGCTAATGTATATTTTAGGACTTTCTTGTTATTACCATGATTCAGCTGCCGCTATCTTAAAAGATGGGCAGTTGATTGTAGCCTCTGAAGAAGAACGCTTTTCTCGCAAGAAGCATGATTTCGGCTTCCCGCATTTAGCCATTGAATTTTGCCTGCGCGAAGCGGGCATTACCGCTCAAGATTTAGATTATGTGGTTTTTTATGAAAAACCATTGCAAAAATTTGAGCGCATTTTGCTGACCTCACTGCAGAATTTTCCTAAAACCTACGGCGTATTCCGCGATTCCATGATTACTTGGTTTAAGCAAAAGCTGTGGATTAAGAGTGAAATTTTAGCGGAACTTGATATTCCGGATGAAAAACTACTGTTTGTAGAGCATCATTTGAGTCATGCCGCTAGCGCATTCTTCTGCTCGCCTTTTGAAGAAGCCGCTATTTTAACGGTTGACGGCGTTGGGGAATGGACTACCACCACGATGGGTAAAGGGACCGCCGAATGGACAGCCATGCCCGATGGTAGCGCGTCTACTCAAACAGAAAATAAAATCGATTTATTCCGCGAGGTTAAATTCCCTCACTCAGTGGGTTTGCTATACTCAGCTTTTACAGCTTTCTTAGGTTTCCGTGTCAATAACGGTGAATATAAAGTGATGGGGATGTCGCCATATGGCCGTCCTAATCGCATGGAAGATGTGTACAAAGTGTTTAACGTGGCTGACGATGCCAGCTTCCGCTTGAATATGGATTATTTTTCATTCCATCATTCAACAAGCCGCACCTTTAGCAATAAGTTCATCGACTTATTTGGTGAACCCCGAGTACACGACTCGGTTTTTTATACGCCCACCACACATCCAAACCAAGATCATCCGCAGTGGAATACAACGATTGCAAACCAAAATCAATACTATGCGGATATCGCTGCTAGTATTCAGCGCGTGACTGAAGACACAATGCTGAAGCTGGTTGATGAAACCAAGAAGCAAACCGGCAGTGAAAATCTCTGTATGGCTGGTGGTGTCGCTTTGAATTCGGTGGCAAACGGCCGTATTATGCGTGAAGGCCCGTTCAGAAACGTTTACATTCAGCCAGCGGCTGGTGATGCAGGTGGTGCTTTAGGTGCAGCCCTGTACGCTTATCACGTTATTTTAGGCAAGCCGCGTAAATTTTATATGGATCAAGCCTATTGGGGTGCATCATTTACCCACGATGAGGTAAAAGAAGCCGTTCAAAATTCAGGCTACAAATACGAATTCTTTGAAGATAATGAAGATGTCGCCTCCCGTATGGTTGATGACATGCTGGACAAAAAAGTGATTAGCCTTTTCCAAGGCCGCTGCGAATGGGGGCCACGTGCCTTGGGCAACCGTTCAATTATGGCTGACCCTCGCGGCGAAGAGATGAAATTAATTGTGAACGAACGGATTAAGTTCCGTGAACCATTCCGCCCCTTTGCCCCTGTTGTGGTTGAGGAGCGAGCCAATGATTTTTGGAAAGACCTTGGCGACCATGAAAACACCACCCCTTATCGCTATATGCTGGCCGTTTGCCGTACGAAGGGTGATATGGGTGAGAAGATTAAAGCCGTCAACCACGAAGGAAGCGGCCGTATTCAAACTGTTCGCCGAGAATGGAATCCACTTTACTATCGCGCCATCGAGCTGTTTGGGGAAGCAACTGGTGTGCCCGTCTTGTTAAACACAAGCTTTAACTTACGCGGCGAACCGATTGTGAACAACCCATATAACGCATTAAACACATTCACCAAGAGCGATATCGATACTCTTTATATGGATGGGTTTGTCGTTCGTAAAGGGTAAACCATGTCTTCATTCTTGAAAAACATGGGGTTGATGACCCTCAGCATCCTGCTCACATTAGGCATGCTAGAAGTTGCCGTTCGGGTTATGAGACTGGGAACCGGTGGCTTCTGGGAGCCAAATGATCAACTTGGTTGGGTCAACATTCCAAATGCCAACGGCTGGGAATCGTGCTATGGCGAATGTCAAGTGCAAGTTTCCATTAACAGCCTTGGTATGCGTGATACTGAGACAACTTACGAAAAAGAAGATGGCCAACAGCGCATTCTTTTCCTCGGTGATTCGATTACGGCTGGCATGCAAGTCCCTTTGGAAGACACCTTCACAGAACAGCTAGAAGACCATTTGGCTGATGCTGGTGATTGGGAAGTGCTTAATGGAGCCGTCAACGGATATGGCACCGATAATGAATTGCTTTACTATCGTCTCGAAGGACATAAGTTTGATCCAGATGTTGTCGTTGTTGGCATTTACTTAGCCAATGATATTTATAACAACAGCCGCGTGTTGGAATTACGCACGGGTGGCGAGTCTCATAAACCGTACTTCACCTTTGATAATGACGGTGAACTTGTTTTGAATAATTTCCCGGTTGAAAATACCGACACCGTGGGCATTAAAATTGGCACGTTTTTAAAGAAACATTTCCAATTGCCTCGTTTTATTGCGCAAACAATGAGTTTACGCGGTGAGGTGCCTGGTTGGTTACGGCCGATTGTGACACTTTTTAGCGGAAATCGCGGGGTTCGTGCTGAAGATACGAGTGAAGAGCCAGCAGAAAGCGACAACACCTCGGCTGAAACTGGCGATGAAAATGAAGAATTGGCTGACCAGCAGCGCGCCGTTAGCCGAACCGATGCCACAATCTGTGACGAAGAGTACACGCCCGAAATTGAAGAAGCGTGGGCGATTACCAAAGCTGTTTTGCTTCAGCTAAAAGAAGAAGTTGAAGAGTCTGGGGCTGAATTAGCAGTTGTTTCAGTACCAACGACAGCGCAAACGATTACGCCACGTGCCAACGCGACTTGGTATTGTGAACGACCGAATCAAGAGTTAAACACCTTTTTAGAAGAAGAGGACATCCCGTACCTTGATTTGTTACAGCCATTCCGCGATTATAGTGACGAAGGTGGACGCGCTCTGTACTATGCTCGTGATTTCCACATGAACGAAGCTGGCCATCACTTAGCTGGCGAAGAGATTTTTAAATTTATTGATGAGACCTTTTTAAGTGAATCAGAATAAGATTTAGACACCCTAAAAACGTCACTCGATTTGCTTACAAGGCGATGCAAAGGGTATTTTTCAACAAGCTTTGCATCTCCCATTGGATAAGACATTATGAAAAAAGTATTCCGTATGATAGGTAGCAATTTTAAAATCGTAGGCTCACTATTTGGGTTTATGACTGGTCGAGGTCTTTGGTTTCTCATTCCAATGATTGTGATTTTGATGGTGTTTGCCGTCTTCATCATGCTCAGTACTAATCCTGCGATTGCACCATTTATCTACACATTATTCTAAAAACTATAAAGCTAGAAGTTTGAGCTAGAGTGAGAGGAGATTATGCGCCTAGGCTCTAGCTCTAACTCTAGTTCAATACCCCTGAGCCGCCTCCACCATTACATCGTTCTCTGCTCAATTCATTTTTGATCCTTTTGTAAAAAGCGAAAAGGTCGCGTCCTCATTTGGACGCCTTGTTAAGGTTGTGTCTTGTGGATTTTCGTAAAGTAAAAATGTCAAAAATAAGCTTAAATTTTCGGAACCCATTTTTGAGAGTCGCCACGGTTGGTGGCTTCTTGTTATTTTGGGTTCTTGCCATTCTGGTTGCTTCACCTGTGCTTGCCCAAAGAGGTGAACCGAGTTGGGACGAGCCCATTAATCTTTCTCAATCCGGCACGGCTAACGCCCCCAACTTTTTTGTTGACAATGAGGGCGTGACGCATGTTTTTTGGGTAGACTCGATTGATGGCACTCTCTATCAATCTGGAGAGCTAAATAATCTATCGGACCCTCAAGTTTTACGCGTGCCCTTTAGCTTCCCCCGTTTTGAACTGCCATCTGAACAAGATCTTGGAGAAGAGTTTACGGTTTACCAACCGCAATTTAGCACAACAGATGAAGAGATTCACGCTTATTGGATTGATGGGGATGGTGCCATTCGGTACAGTCGCACAACGACCGGTACAATTGGCTTGAGTTTTGAAGGGTGGTCAGAAACATTTTTCTTAGTCACTGATTCTGTGGTTAATATGGAAAGCGGGATTGATGAAAACGGCCGTTTTCACCTTTTCTATCTCCAAACCAGCACTACAGAACTGCTGATGCCAGGTATCTACCATCAATTTTCAGATGATGCCGGACGAGTTTGGTCAGACCCTAATTTGATCTACGGCTCAACCTACTTCCGCGATATTGAACCCGATAGCACACAAATGTCTGTTGATTATGCTGGATCGTCTGTCTTTTTGACTTGGGACGATCGCACAATTGAACAGCTCCTGTTTGTTAATTCAACGAATGGGGGTGAAACATGGCAATCCCCCCAAATTATTGAGCAGCGCGAAGCAACAGACCCGCCGGCTAGCTTGAGCTCCTCTAACCTTTCCGTGCTGGCGGTTGATGAGAATGAACTGCACTTAATATGGCTTAACGGGGACACCGACGACTTTTTACGATGCAATGTCAATCATCAATGGTCTGATGACGGTGGGCGAAATTGGTCAACTGCAGACCACATTTTTGATAGTGGGGGCGGTAGCTGCCCAGCTCAGCCGCGCTTGGTATTAGCCGAAACTGGATTAATTTTGGCGATGAATATTGATGATGGCGTTGGTTATTTACAAGCCTTTGACGGTGAACGGTGGAGCGACCCAAATCCTCAACTTTACTTAGGAACTTTACAAGACCCGCTTACTTTCCGCGATGTGGGAATCGGATGCCATCAATTTTATGTGTCAACTGAGAATGAGTTGGTGGTGCTTGGCTGTGGAGATGGGAATGAACGAGACATTTGGTTGTTGACACGGCCGTTAGGTGAGCTTAGCGACTGGTTCCGTTTGTTTGAAGCGACACCCGTATGGAGCGAACCGGTCAGCTTGATCAGTAGTCAAATTTATTTGCTTCCCGGTGAAGTAGTGGCCGGTGCAGACGGCCGTATACACACATTTTGGAGTCAATCTGATGATGTCGTGGCGATTCGTCGGCTTGAAGAGGTAACGACTGAAGTAGGGCCAGATATTTATTATGCTCGCTTAAATGGTGGGCAATGGGGCGCGCCTCGTCCAATTCTTTCCTCACCAATTGGCAAAGCCGATCAGCTGGCCGCCGCGGCAGATGAGAGCGGCCGTTTATTTGTGGCGTGGAGTTCAGGCAAGGATGGCGGCATTTACATGAGCCGTTCAAATGCCGACCGAGCCTCTTCTGCTACTGAATGGGTCGATCCTATTTTGTTGCCAGCCCCCCAAACAACCGGTAGCTGGCCCGATATCCTGGTGGATGGCACGACGATTTACGTGGCCTACACCATTCCCCTAAACGAAGATCGCGGCATCTACCTAACTAAATCAACCGATGGTGGCAATAACTGGTCGGATCCAGCCTTAGTTTTTGATGGTGAACTAGAAGAGTGGCAGCAGGTTGGCCGCCCACGTCTGGCCCGCACATTAGATGGTCAGCTCCACATCACTTGGACTCGGGACGTGCCTACTTCAAACAGTACGCTCGCCCTCGTGTACGCTAACTCAGATGATGATGGCCAAACGTGGACAGCTCCAGAAGTCATTACGGAAGAAACAGTGGTCTGGAGCGATATCGTTGGGATTGGTACACGTACCGTCCATCGGGCTTGGCAGGCGCTGAGCGACAATCGCGTTTTGCTCTGGCATCAGGTTTCCTTTGATAATGGGCGCACTTGGGGCCAGCCCGTACGCGTCTCGAATCCAGCCATGGATAGTGGCCCGGCCGTCTTAGTGCTGGGCGTTAATCAAACGCCGCATTTGCTTCAACTCGCCCAAACGGTTGAGGCTGAACTGTTCCTGCTAGAGTGGTTCTGGGATGGGGCAGATTGGGTACCCAGTGAAGAGCTTGAATTGAGTGAGACGATGATTGGGGCTGATAATTTGGCCGCGGTGCGCTTGTCTGATAATCAGCTTGGCGTACTGTACGGAACGCTGATTCTTGATCCAGAAACAACAGATATTGAAGACAATATTATTTATACAAGCCGCGTGCTGGACGAAACGGCCGTTGAGGCAACGCCCCTACCAACCTTAACACCCACCGCACCGCCAACCGCCACGCCGACGGTAGAACCTACAATTGCCCCCACCGCCACAGTTGACCTCAATCCGACTCCCGGAGCTGGCGGCGGCAATAATAATCAAGGTAACAGTCCAAACGGTATTCTGGTTGGCGTTCTTCCTGCTGTGGCAATCGTCAGCGTTGTTTTTGTCTTTGGTTTTTGGTGGACTAGACGGAGTTAAGGAGCGTCTTAAGCGACAGCCGCTATGTTGAACACAGTTAAAAATTGGTTTTCGTAATTAGTTAGGGTAAAGAAATCAAACAGCTAGTTACAACTTGATGACCAAACAAAAATTTAGAAAAACGGACTTTTATTATTCTGGAGACGCAAACATCATGAAACGACTTATCGTAAGCATATTTTTTGTATTGGCATTGGCACTGGTTTCTGTAGGGCAAACATTTGCGGCCCCATTGGGTTATATTGATCCTGCAACTGGCGGGATGATTGCTCAAATTCTTTTGGTTATTTTAGCTGGATTGTCTAGCGTTTTTTATTTTTTCAAAAACCGCATTATCATGTTCTACAAAAAATTGACCCGTCAACCAATTGAAGAACCAGCTATGGTTGAGCAAGCTGCTGATGCTTCAATGGAACAAGAAACTCAAGAATAGTGCGTAAAATATGATAGGTAATAAGTGATAAGTAAATCTACAATTTACCGACAGGAGAACAAATTTTTTTGTGCAACTGTTTTATACTAAAGCACTTTTTGTTCTCCTCTTATTACCTTATCAATCCAATAAAAGTTTCAAATAATAAGCACAAATACCCCAACTAGGTAAAACAAATCTATTATGCGAGTATTGCTAATCGGCTTAGATGCCTTTGACCCTAAGCGTTTTGAACGCCTGTATGAAGCTGGAAAGATGCCGAATCTTGCCAAGTATGTCGAGACTGGGCGCTACTCCCGTTTTGCAGTGACCAATCCCCCACAAAGTGAAGTATCTTGGACTAGTATTGCTACTGGGTTAAACCCTGGCGGTCACGGTATGTTTGACTTTGTGCATCGGGATCCGGCGACATATGCGCTAAACGTGTCGCTTCTACCGACAAAATCAGGGATTGGCGGTACTCAATTTGCTGAGCCTTTTAATGCCACAACCATCTTTGATCAAGTGGTAAACAAGGGGTATCAAGCCACAGCACTGTGGTGGCCAGCATTGTTTCCAGCACGGGTTCAATCACCTGTTCGCTCCCTACCTGGTTTGGGTACGCCTGACCTTTTGGGTCGATTAGGTGTTGGTACTTTCTTCACAACCAATATGGCCATGGCCGATTTTGAAGATCGTAAAACGCCTGTGGCGCCATTGACCAAAAGCGGCAATCGATATACAGGAAAATTGGCTGGTCCGATGCGCAAAGGGAAGGATGGGGTTGAGCCATCAACTTTAGACTTAGAAGTTGAAGTGCACAGCGATACGTCAGCCACCCTTCAAGTTGGCAACTTTAAGCACGTTTTACACATTGGTGAATGGAGTCCCGTTTTTGAATTGGATTTCAAGCTAAGCCGATTTTTCTCGTTACCTTCATTGACCAGTGCGGTTGTCACAAAGCTTGATGGCGATGTGTGCGTTTATTTATTGCCACTGCAGGTTCATCCTTTGAAATCAGCTTGGCATTACGGCACGCCCCGTGATTTTGTGCGGTCTACTTGGAAAGATGCTGGCCCGTTCCTGACAGTAGGCTGGCCGCAAGACACGGCCGCTTTAGAAGATGGCTTTATCAATGACAAGATGTTTATCGATTTGTGCCACATGATTGTTGACGTACGCGAGCGGGTGCTGATGTACCATTTGGATCACTTCCAAGAAGGTATCCTGGCCTCCGTCTTTGATACCCTCGATCGCATGCAGCACATGTTCCTACGAGATTACCCCGAGCTTATTGACGAATGGTATATGAAGCTTGATGGTGTTGTGGGGCGCGTTGAAGCTCGCTTGAAAAAACAGGGTAACCTTGAAAAAACAAAGCTGATTGTTGTGTCTGATCACGGATTTGCGGACTTTGACTACAAAGTTCATCTCAACCGCTGGTTAGTTGATAACAACTTTATTGTGCCCAAGGCGCCAACCCCTTCTAGCTCGTTTACGAATGTTGATTGGACAAAGAGCCAATCCTATGCCATAGGTCTGAATAGCTTGTATTTGAATTTGGCAGGGCGCGAAGGGAAAGGGATTGTGCAACAGGGTGAACGTGATGCACTCCTTGAGCAAATGTGTGACAAATTGTTGCAGTGGAAGGGGCCTAACGGCCGTTCCGTTGTTCAAAAAGTGTGGCGACAGGAAGAGGCATTTGATGGCCCGCTCGCTTCCTATGGGCCCGACCTGATGGTTGGCTTTGCCCCTGGCTTCCGCGCTTCAGCCCAAACCGGTCTTGGCGGCTGGGAAGCAGAAGCGGTTGAAGTGAACAATGATCATTGGGGGGCTGACCACTGCATGGATCCAACGGCCGTTCCAGGCGTCTTATTTTCCAGTTATGGGCTAAAAAACTTCCCGAACCCCTCATATCGGGACATGCCCGCGATTGCTATTAATTCTGCGCCCGATTCCAGTAGCTCTACACCACCGCCCACATCCAGCGGAAACGAAAGCGAAGAAGTGATTGAAGAAAGGTTAAAGAGTCTTGGATATCTTTAAGAAACGTCTGCCAGAAAGACAGCAACTTATTTATGTATTCTTGGCATTTGCTTTTGTAAGCAACGCCTGGGCTTTATACGATATTTCTCAAGAGTTTTCAGCGTTTGTATTGCGCCTGTCGCTTGGGGAACTGCTGGGCGTATATTCGCATAGCCTAATGTTTGCATTAGTCGATGCGATGTTTGCCTTTATGCTATTTTTGATAGCCAGTTTTATTTTGCCAACTGCTTGGGTGCGCGAGCGTTTTGTTTCAATTGGCACCTCAATTGCTTTTATCACTGGCGTGTGGATGATTATTTTTCATCTCAATAATTTGGCAAGCCGTCGAAATGTGACCTCCATTGGCTTATGGTTAGGGTCATACATTTTGGTGTTGATTGCTGTTTACATCTTTATTCATCGAAATGAGAAATTCCATCAGGGAATTGCTAACTTTATCGAGCGTCTTGCTTTACTAGCTGGCATTTATATCTTTCTTGATATTGTCGGATTTTTAGTCATTATCATTCGAAACATTGGGGGTGTCGCGTAATGTCAAAGTTTACTCGTCGTGATTTCCTAAAAGCACTACCGGCGGTGCCGTTTTTTAAACTGGCGTGGGACGGCATGGAAACGGCCGTTTCCAACATCCAGACTCAAGCCCAAAATAGCGATCATCCGAACATTTTATTCATTGTCTTCGATACACTCTCCGCTAGGCACGTTACTCTGCATGGGTATCAGCGGGATACCACGCCCAATTTCGCTCGCTTTGCTGAAAAAGCCACCGTTTACCACAATCATCGCAGTACAGCTAACTTTACCTCCTCTGCGACCTCGTCCATGTTTACCGGTACTTATCCTTGGACACATCGAGCGTTTCATTTACACGGCACTATCGGTAACGGCATGATTGATAGAAACTTTTTCAGCATGCTGCCGAACGATTACCATAAAGTGGCTTATACCCACAATCTGCTGGTGGCGTCACTACTGCACCAGTTTGGTGGGGAAGTGGACAATTTTATTCAAACGCGCGAGCTATGCTTGGCCGATGAGCAGTTTGCAGATCGTTTATTCAACAGAGATTACAGCGTAGCGTTTTGGGGTGAAGAAACTGCCCTGCGCACCGGTGCAACCTCACCCGGCACCCTTTATCTCTCTTTATTTGATCGGCTGAACCGTTTTTCAACTAAAAGCCAAATTGAAAACCAATTTAGTGAACAATATCCGGTTGGTGTGCCCAGTTTGCACAACCTTTTCTTTTTGCTAGAAGACGCTATTGATTGGATTGGGAATGAGGTAACCGGTTTACCACAGCCATTTTTAGGCTATTTCCACCTCTTACCACCTCATGAACCGTATACGCCGCGCGCTGACTTTTTTGAAATGTTTAAGCAAGACGGCTTTCGTCCTGTAGAAAAAGAGCGTCACCAATTTAGCGATAATACCAGCCAAGCGGAGCTTAATCGGGAACGACGTTTATATGATGAGTTTTTAGCCTTTACTGATTCAGAATTCGGCCGATTAATGGATATGTTAGAAGCCAGCGGCATAATGCAAAATTCCTACATCGTGCTAACATCAGATCATGGCGAGCTATTTGAACGAGGCATCAGAGGACACGTCACACCCACCTTGTTTGACCCTCTCATTCATGTGCCGCTAATTATCTCAAAACCTGGGCAAACAGGCCGCGAAGATGTGTTTAGCCAAACATCAGCGACTGATTTATTGCCAACATTACTTTCGATAACCGATCAGCCCATACCTGAATGGGTGGAAGGTCAGGTGCTGCCTAATATTTCAGACACACCTGAAGATGAATCACGCATTACGTATGCAGTAGAAGCTAAAAGTAATCCTAAAATGGCCCCTTTGAACAAGATCACGCTAGCCCAAGTTGAGGGAAACCATAAGCTGATTCATTACAAAGGGCACCGCGCCAATAATCCTGAAGGATTTTATGAGCTGTACGATTTAGAAGCTGATCCTGAAGAATTAACAAACTTATTTGATGAAGCCGATGCAGTTTCTTCGGAGCTCAAAGAAAAATTAGACCAAAAATTGAACGAGGTTAACCAACCTTTTACTAGACAGTAATTCAGGTAATCAGTCTTTCAGTAAACGCTGACCAACTGACCAACTGACCAACTGACCAACTGGAGAATATCATGGATTTTTCATGGGATAAAGAACAACTTGAATTTAAAGATGCCGTCATCAAATTTGCGAAAAATGAGCTGAATGATGGCTTAGAAGAACGATACGAAAAAGGCATTTTTTCTCGTGAGATTTGGAAGAAATGTGCCAATTTTGGCATTTTAGGCTTGTCCTTTCCAGAAGAATATGGTGGATCCGGTGACGATATTATGACCACGATGCTCACCATGGAAGGGTTGGGTCTAGGTACAAAAGATAATGGCCTGATTTTCGCGTTAAATGCTCAAATGTGGGCCGTTCAGCATCCTATTCTGGCATTTGGCACAGACGAACAGAAGCAAAAATATTTGCCCGCCTTGATTTGTGGTGAAATGGTTGGGGCACACGGTATGACCGAACCTGATTCAGGGTCTGATGCCTACAGCTTGCGCTCTCGCGCCGTGAAGACGGACGGAG
Source organism: Chloroflexota bacterium (assembly GCA_039029915.1). Lineage (GTDB taxonomy): Bacteria > Chloroflexota > Anaerolineae > Promineifilales > Promineifilaceae > QQUD01. The sequence goes on along the minus strand of JBCCFD010000018.1, from coordinate 1,180 downwards.
GCTATATTTTGAATGGGAGCAAGATGTTTGTAACCAGCTCACCTGTCTGTGATATGGCCGTTGTCTTTGCCTCGACTGCCCCTGAGAAAGGGGTGGGTGGGATTACTGGTTTTATCATTGACAAAGGCACACCAGGCTTTTCACTAAGCCCAGCTATTCACAAGATGGGGCTGCGTACTTCTCCTTGGGGTGAGCTCATCATGGAAGATGTGTTTGTACCAGACGAAAATCGTCTTGGCTCAGAAGGGGCAGGGATGAGCATCTTCAACAGCTCAATGGAGTGGGAACGCTCCTGTATTTTGGCGGGCAATATTGGCGCCATGGAACGTCAGCTGAAATCAAGCGTGAAGTATGCTCGACAGCGGAAACAGTTTGGCAAACCAATTGGCAAATTCCAATCGGTATCTAATCGCTTGGCGGATATGAAAGTGCGTCTGGAAACGGCGCGCCTATTGCTTTATAAAGTGGCCTGGTTAAAGAGCCAGCGCAAGCCAGCCGTTATGGAGGCTGCGATGGCTAAGCTCTATTTGAGTGAATGCTTTGTTGAAAATAGCATGTCAGCCGTGCGCACATTGGGTGGCTATGGGTATACCACTGAATATGAAGTTGAACGTGATTTGCGTGACTCTGTAGGTGGTGTTCTTTACTCTGGCACCTCTGATATTCAACGACAAATTATTGCCCGCTTAATGGGGCTGTAGATTGACTTGCAGGGAATTGAAGATTAGGACTTGAACCCTGTGAACCTATAGTTTGTTTGTAAGGGTACACAATTACTTTAAATGAGAAATTATTTCTAACTCAATTACCCAAGTATTTTTGTGAACGGAAAAAAGGTTTAGAAATAAAATGAACAATTTTATTTCCGTTCACCAAGGAAACGGAACGTTTTTGCCAAAATCTATTTCTAACGAAATCTTTCCGTTTACCTAAAAAGGCAACTAAGAATGAACGTAAAAACAGCTTTAGAACAATTTATTGTAGACGAAATTATGTTGGCCGATAGCGATCAAGCGAAGCAGTCCCAGAGAATCCAATGTGCCATTTGAAATCAAAGATTCATCTGGATCGATCTTGGTGCCGCTATCGGCCAACATAATTTCGTCTACAATAAATTGTTCTAAAGCTGTTTTTACGTTCATTCTTAGTTGCCTTTTTAGGTAAACGGAAAGATTTCGTT
>JBCCFD010000017.1:0-37233 GCA_039029915.1 Chloroflexota bacterium | reverse complement strand
TGAGATTTTCAATTTAGAGATTTCGGAACACTTATGTTTTGAATGGTTTGGCTGAGGCCTTGTTCAAGTGAAACGGCCGTTTTCCATCCAGTCAGTGCTTCTGTGCGAGTGCTATCAGCCTGTTGAATTTGTACTTCACCGGGGCGGCTGGGGATTGCACCAATCAGAGGCTGGCCATTGCTTTGGGAGATGGCATAAATCTTTTGCACAATTTCAAAAACGGCCGTTGGCTGTCCCGACCCTAAATCGATGGTGGTGCCCGCCGGAATATCAGCATGTAAGGTGGCCAGAAGACCATCCACTACGTCAGAGATATAAATCCAATCTTTGGCTTGCTTGCCTTCCGTCATGGGAAAGTCCTGATGGGAGAGGGCCGCCTTGATTGCCGAAGGAACGAGGGAGCGTGTTGTTTGACCATGACCAAATGCTTGAAAAATCATCGCACCGATGATGGGCCACTGATGGGTTCGAACATACATTTGACAAAAATTCCAGGCTGCCAATTTGCTTGTCGCATAGACATTAAGATGAGTTAATTCACCCGGTGTTCGACTAACAACAATCTTTTTAACAGAATGATTAGTTTCAAAACAAGCCCGAAGCAAATTTACGGTACCGGTCAGGTTGTGTCGAACGGCTGTTTCTACTCCCAAAAACGGGTCAGATACACCAGCTGCAGCCAAATGAATAACTGCATCTGGTTGGGCTTCTCGAAGGGCACGAGAAGTCAGTTGAAAGTTCCGTAGGTCGGCGTAAACAACATTAAACTGTTTGCGATACTTTGCTAATGTAGCGGGCAAGGGAGAAATGTCGGTATGGCTGTAGGCCTCGCGGAGGAGTAGGGTAACGACCGTTTCACCGTCCGAAAGCAACTTCTCAACAAGATGCTGGCCGATAAAACCTGTTGCGCCAGTGAGCAGTACGTTCATATTTTTAAAAATTGACGATACCAGCTCATTGTTTTAGCTAATCCAGTTTCTAATGTATCTTGTGGATACCAACCAAGCGTTTTGTGAGCCTTTTGAGAACTAAGATATTCGTCTTTTATTTCGTTTTGAACCTCATTTAGAATAACGGGTTCAAGATGTGGGTGATCCGATACTTTGATGATGGTGTTCACAACATCAAGGGCTGTATTTGGGTCGCCTTTGCCAAAATTGTAGCATTCCCCTTTAACGGCCGTATTGGCTAACTGCTCAGCGATCATCAAATAACCAGTAACGGCATCTTCAACATAAAGATAATCTCTTTTAAACGTGCCGTCTGACCGAATAATGGGCGGTTCACCTCGTAATACCGAGCGGATTGTGCCGGGGAGTAACCGATTCCAGTTTAAATCTCCACCACCATAAAGGTTTGAGCATCTGGTAACCGACACAGGCAACTGGTAAGTGTGCGCATACATTTGCGAAATAAGATCGGCACAGCTTTTGGAAACATCATATGGATGCCGACCAGCAAGCGGCATCGTTTCGACAAAAGGGAGCGGGTGCTTATCTCCATATGCTTTTTCACTGCTAGCAACCACAATCGCTTTAACTGTCGGATTCTGCCTAGCTGCCTCTAAAAGCATCCATGTCCCGCGGATATTTGTTTCAAACGTGTGCATTGGTGAACGGTTTGCAATGCCCACAATCGTTTGCGCGGCTAAGTGGAAGATGGTATGAATTTCATATTCAGCGAGCGTTCTTTCCAAAAGTGGATAGTCACATAGCTCCCCGTGTACAATTTTAATCTTATTGACGGTTCCATCATGCAAAAGCATCGACTGTGGTACTTCGTCTCGAATGAGTCCCACAACATCTGCACCAAGGTTGACTAATTGACCGGCAAGCCAAGAGCCTAAAAAGCCAGTGCATCCTGTAATGAGAACTCGTTTGTCCTGCCAGTGCGCTCGTTCCAACTTAATCCTCCCAAACTTTCCACGGTGGGTTCTGCTGCCAAATTCGCTCTAAGGTCATGGTGTCTTTCATTGTGTTCATCGATTGCCAGAACCCAGAGTGACGGTAAATCATGAGGTTGTCATGATTAGCAAGGTACGGCAGCACTTCAGTTTCTAGATCCTGAAAGTTGTTTTTTTGAATAATGTCTAGCACGTCACGTTCAAACAGCATAAAGCCACCATTAATCCAGTAGGGCAGTTTGGGACGCTCTTGGAAGCCCGTGACACGGCCGTTTTCATCAGCTTCAACAATGCCATATTGCAAATTTATCTGAACGGCCGTAATCGTGGCCATCTTGCCGTGCGAGCGGTGAAAATTGATAAGTGATGCCAGATTAACATCGCTGACGTCATCACCATAGGCCACGAAAAACCGCTCTTCCGTGAGATAGTCGGCTACCTTTAAAATCCGACCGGCCTTTTCGGTCATGAGGCCTGTGTCAATCAAGGAGACCTCCCACGGAGGATGGCCAACCATTTGTTCAAACTGCTGGGGAGAAAGTTCCGGTTCGCTATTACCAATTTGAAGGGTCATATTGCGGGTCATCCATTCGTATTCCATAAAATAACGACGAATTTGATCAGCACCATATCCCAATGTTAAAACAAATTTTGAACAGTGATAGGTTGAAAAGATACGCATAACGTGCCAAATGATCGGTTTTCCACCGATTTCAACCAGCTCTTTTTTTTGAGTCGTACTGCCTCGCATTCGGGTACCTTGCCCACCACAAACGATGACAACTGGAATATTATTCATAGGGGCGAATCATAGCACAATCATTAATTTCGTCATGTCATTTGTTCGGAATAAAAACAGACCCTGTTTCATTAAACACTCGGTGATAACAAACGATGACAACAGCCCCCAGATTTTGTCTTCTTTTCATTGGTGATAAAATCGCCAAATTTGATTTGATATGAAGATAGCTATGGGAAAAGTACAGGGACTAAAACGCTGGCTAAGCGTCGGTTTAGGCATCAAAAGGTGGCTCTTTCTACTAGTTGTTGGCGTTGTTGTTTTGGCCATGGGCATTTACAGCTTGCTGTCAATGCTGGTCGAAACAGATTTGTTTCCATCCAACTTTTATCATTATTTGACATTAAGCTTTATCCCTCTTGGGATTCGGCTTTTTATTTTGTTTGTGCTGGGGGGTGGGTTGGTTATTTGGGCAATTCTTCAAATCGGCACCAGGCTTATTTCTCCGTTTGATTTACCAGAGGGTGGCATTACGACTCTGCTAAACGATGCCATCGAGGAAAAAGGGCCGTCGATTGTGGTGATCGGTGGGGGGACGGGTTTACCTAGCGTGCTGCGCGGCTTACGGCCGTATATCAGACCCTATAACTGTCAAATTACGGCCATCGTTACTGTGGCAGACGATGGCGGAAGCAGTGGCCGTTTGCGACGGGAATTCGGCTTACTGCCACCAGGAGATTTCCGCAATAATATGGCAGCGCTATCGCGAGATGAGGCTTTAATGACCAAAGTGCTTCAGTATCGATTTGGTGGCAACGTTACCTTAAACGGACACAACGAACTGCGTGGTCACGCTTTTGGGAATCTGCTTTTGGCGGCTCTTTCGGGCATCACCGGCAGCTTTGATGAATCATTACTGGCGGCTGAGAAAGTATTATCGATGCAGGGGCATGTGTTACCATCCACCATGCAGGACGTTTCGCTTGGCGCTGAAGTTTTGATGCCATCTGGAGAAACAGCTAAAGTTATTGGTGAGTCAAAAATTCCTGAAGCCAACGGCCGTATTCAGCGAGTGTTTCTTCAACCCGAAACCGCCAGAGCTTATCCGCCTGCTTTAAAAGCGATATTTCAGGCAGATTTAATCATTATGGGGCCAGGCAGCTTGTACACCAGCATCCTGCCAAACCTGCTTATTCCTGACCTTTCGGAGGCTTTGCGCAGAGCACAGGCTTTAAAGTTGTATATTTGTAATCTTGCCACACAGCCCGGAGAGACGGATAATTACACAGTGGCTGATCACGTCACCACCATTTTTAATCATATTCCCAATGATTGTGTTAACATCGTTTTAGCAAATAACAACCTGTCTATCCCACCAGAACAAGGGGGCGGTAAAACGGTTTATGTTGCGCCAGATCATCCTAAAGATGTTGAACTCGTTTTAACAGATTTGGTAGATGAAAAACGGCCGTGGCGACATGACAGTGAGAAATTGGCTAAAGCCATTTGGAAAATTCTAGATAGGAGATAATTCATGGCAATTAAAATCGGTATTAATGGGTTTGGGCGCATCGGGCGTCAGGTCTTCAAAGCGATTTATGAAAACTATAAAGGTGTCTTAGACGTTGAGGGAATCAATGATCTGTGGCCAGTCGATACCAATGCCCACATGCTAAAATATGATTCAACATACGGCCGTTTTCCAGGTGAAGTTGACGTCAAAGATGGCAGCATTTACGTGGATGGCGAAAAATTAAACACCTTTGCAGAACGTGACCCAGCCAAGCTTCCTTGGGGTGATTTAGGGGTTGATATCGTATTAGAATGTACAGGTGTTTTCCGCGACAAAGAAAGCGCGAGTAAGCATCTTGATGCAGGTGCTAAAAAAGTTATCATCTCGGCACCGGGTAAAGGCGTCGATGCCACCTTTGTGCTTGGCGTAAACGAAGATAGCTATGACCCAGCAAACCACCATGTCTTTTCTAATGCAAGCTGTACCACAAACTGCTTAGCACCCGCTGCTAAGGTTCTTCACGATGCCTTTGGAATTGAAAGCGCGCTCATGACAACTATTCATGCTGTGACCAATGGTCAAGCAATTTTGGATGTGGCTGGAAAAGATTTGCGGCGTGCTCGCACCGCTTTCGCCAACATTATTCCAACGACAACCGGTGCTGCAAAAGCGGTGGGACTCGTATTGCCAGAACTCAACGGGAAGATTAATGGGATGGCCTTCCGCGTACCAACCGTTACAGGCTCTGTTGTCGATCTGACAGCCCAAGTAAGCAAGGAAACAACCGCAGACGAGGTTAATGAAGCGTTTAAAGCGGCAGCTAGCAGTGATGGCTGGTTAGGAAAAGTGTTGACCTATAGTGATGAACCTTTGGTATCTTCAGACTACATCGGCTCCCCTGCTTCTTCAACCCTTGATGCCTTATCCACTGAGGTCATGGGTGGTAACTTGGTTAAAATCGTGACTTGGTATGACAACGAATGGGGCTACTCATCACGTTTGGCTGACCTAACAGCGTTTGTAGCCGGAAAAATCTAAGAAAATCGGAAACGTTTTCATTATTACTTGAGGCTCAAAACAGTTTGCTTCAAAGAGAAGCTAATGGTCATTAAGTTTTGAATAGGCCTTGCTTCTCATTAAATTTAAAATTATGATTTACGATTTACGATGAAGAAAAATAACCGTAAATCGTAAATCGTAAATCATAAATAATGACATGGAACTGAAAGACCTTGAAGACAAAATGCATGCCTTTGTGAGAAGCAAAGGTTGGTACGAGTCAGATTCCTCTAAGCCCCAAAATCCAAAAAACCTAGCTATTTCTCTATCAATCGAATGCGCAGAAATTTTAGAGCACTTTCAGTGGCGCGATACACCCGCTGATAAGAATGAACTGGCTGGTGAATTAGCTGATGTCGCTTTATATCTTTTGCAGCTTTCCTCCATTTGTGGAATCGATCTTGAGCAAGCGATTCTAGACAAGCTGGCTATTAACCAAGACCGTGAGTGGCCTGATCCATGAAAATATTAGCGGTCAGTGATAAGGTGCTAGATTATCTTTATTCAACGCAGGTCTCCAAAAATTTCCCTGATATTGACCTTCTCATTGGCTGTGGTGATTTACCTTTTTATTACCTGGATTTTTTAAACTCTGCTTTGAATAGCCGAGCTTTTTATGTGCGTGGCAACCATGATAAGGGACCACAATATACCATTCACGGAAAAGTATATGAGAAGCTAGATGGGGGCGTTGATTTGCACGGGAAAACGGCCGTTTTCAACAGAATCATCTTTGCTGGCCTTGAAGGATCTATGCGCTATCGGCCAAATGCACCGTTTATGTACACTGAGGGAGAAATGCGCTCTGAAATTGCAAGGATGCTGCCATCATTACTTTACAATCGCTTGCGATACGGCCGTTTTCTAGATGTTTTAGTAACTCATTCACCTCCATTTGGCATACATGACAAAAACGATTTACCACATACCGGTTTCCGCGCATTTTTACCCTTTTTACGTTGGTTTCGCCCTAAATATATGCTGCACGGTCATATTCATATCTATCGTCAAGACACCATCCGGCAAACAAAATTTTTGGATACCACAATCTTAAATGTTTATCCCTATCAAATTATTGAGTTATAGTACCTTTCTGTGGGACACCTTGACGTCCCAAATATCCAGTCGTACACTAAACATACAAGCTGACTCTACCCTGAGCCAACCTGAATAGAACTTAGGAGTAAATGTATGCAGACAGGAGCGGGAGCAGAAAATCCCTTCTGGCCATATGTTGAGCCTGTTATTCGCTACCTCCAAAAACCATATTGGTTATTCAGAACTTATGACATTCGAAACGACCTTCGCCCTGACCTTATCTCAGGGTTAACTGTTGCTGTCATTCTACTTCCACAGGCTATTGCCTTTGCCATTATTGCTGATTTGCCACCTCAGATGGGGCTCTATGCCGGTATCATCGGGGCAATCATCGGAGCTTTGTGGTGTTCTAGTACGCAAATGCAAACAGGGCCGACAAACGCCATGTCGCTGCTTGTATTTGGCGCGTTAGTGGGTGTCGTGGAACCCGGGCCTGAATACATTGTAGCCGCTGGAATCATGTCAGTGATGGCGGGCTTTATGCAGTTGCTCATGGGGCTAGCCAGGCTTGGAATGCTTGTTAACTTCGTGTCCCATTCTGTCGTTGTCGGTTTCTCAACAGGGGCCGGTATATTAATTGCTGTGCGCCAACTAAACACCTTTTTTGGTTTAGAATTACCTAGAGTCGGTGCCTTAGAAACAGTTTACAATGTTGTTGTCAATTTGCCTCAGGCTCACCTTGCTACCACATTGATTGGGGCTGGGTCCATCATTTTAATCGTGCTGTTCCGCTGGCTCAGCGATAAAATCCCCAATGCCTTATTTACGATGGTGATTGCTTCTGTCATTGTGTTTCTGTTTGGCCTTGATTCGCAGGGAGTAGCCACCATTGGTGAGCTTCCATCTCAATTACCCCCCTGGGCCGGTTTACCGCTAAATGATCTTGAATTAATCAGCCGAATCTCAACGGGCGCCCTGGCCGTTGGTGCCATTGGCTTAGTACAGACGATGGCAATTTCACGGTCTGTAGCTGCTCAAACGGGTCAACGCATTGATAGCAATCAGGAGTTTGTTGGACAAGGGATTGCCAATATTTTCTCGGGACTTTTCTCTGGATATTCACTCTCCGGTTCTTTTGCGAGAACGGCCGTTAATTTCAAGTCAGGTGCTAGAACACCCATGGCGGCGCTTTTTTCGGGGCTTTTTGTCTTAATTGCCCTGCTGACAATTACCCCTCTGGCCGCTTTCTTACCGAGAACCGCTCTAGCTGGGGTCCTTATCGTCACCGCCTACGGCATGATTGATAAAGCGGAAATTATGCGGATGATTCAAAGCCGAGGAGGAGATGCTATCATCATGCTCGTCACTTTGTTTGGCACCCTCTTTTTGCGGATTGAATTTGCAGTTTTAACAGGCATCATTCTCTCTCTCGTTCTTTACATTCAAAGAACCAGCACACCCCGCGTTCAGGCCGTCTTGCCTGATGATGATTTTTCCCATTTCACCTATCAACCAAACAAAGCATCTTGCGTTCAGCTCGCCGTTATAGAAATTAAAGGTGATTTGTACTTTGGAGCGGTAAATCACGTTGAAGATTTTATATTAGATCATGCTGCAAACAATCCAGGCCAGAGATATTTGCTGTTAAGAATGCACAACGTCAATCACATCGATTTTAGTGGTATCCATATGCTAGAAAACATCGTTCGTACTTATCGTGATAAGGGGGGCGACGTTTTTATGGTGCGTGTAAATTATCGAGTGAGGGCCGTAATGGAATCAAGTGGTTTCGACACCTTCTTTGGAGAGGTGGGATTTGTTGAGGAAGATAAGGCTATCGGTCATCTATTTTACCGTGAATTAGACCCGGCTATTTGTATTTATGAATGCCCCCATAAAGTGTTTAAGGAGTGTCAAAATTTACCCAAACGCATGGATTTGATTCCGGCCGCGAATCTACTATCCAATAACGCTCAAAACGTTGATCTAATCTCCGCCTCCTCGTTGTGGAATTTGTTAAATGTTGAACAGGACCTCCCCAAACCGCTTATCCTAGATGTTCGAGAACCTCGAGAATACAGACGTGGACACATCATTCAAGCTCAATCGTTTCCGCTGTCTAATTTAATTCAAGACCCATCTCAAGTGCCAACTGAAAGTCAGCTGATCTTAGTCTGTCGCTCAGGTCGTCGAAGCCGGCGGGCAGCCACAGCCCTTCAAGAGTACGGCATTTATGATTTTGAAATTTTAGATGGAGGAATGCAGGAATGGGAAGCTCAGGGCTTGATGGAGGCGATTGATCGATGAAACTGAATCCTTCGAGAAATATTGGTTTGGATTTGATTCGAGTTACCGAAACAGCCGCGTTGGCTGCCGGACGTTGGGTGGGGTCTGGTGATTTTATGAGTGCTCATCGAGCCGCGACACGGGCTATGGCAGATGCGCTAAATACGTTAGACATGAACGGACGTATTGTTTTAGGTGAAGAAGGTCGACTAGGACGGAATGCACCTTTACGGTCCGGTGTTAGTGTTGGGACCGGAAATGGACCGGATGTCGATGTTATTGTTGATCCCATTGATGGCACAGACTTGTTAGTCAAGGGGATACCTGGGGCCATTTCGCTAGTTTGCATCGCGCCTCGAGGCACAGTCTGGTCACCGAAAACGGCCGTTTACATGGAAAAAATCGTTGTTGATGCCGATGCAGCCAATGTCCTTGTGCCTGAATGCTTGGATGCCCCTGCCGCATGGACACTAGCTTTAATCGCTAGAGCAAAAGATAAGGCCGTTCGAGATCTATCGGTTACGATTCTTGATCGACCTCGACATGCTGATTTGATTAATGAGATTCGTCAAGCTGGTGCGAAGGTGCTTCTCCGGAAAGAGGGAGATGCTGAGGGGGCATTAACGGCCGTAACCCACGGCACAGGAGTCGATATGCTGATGGGCGTTGGTGGGGCACCACAAGGCGTTATTGCTGGTTGCGCAGCCAAGGCGCTAGGTGGTGGCATGTTGGCTCGTTTATCACCCCAAACAGATGATGAGATAGAAGAAATTAAAAAGGAAGGGCTTGAAGCGGGTACAATCCTTACCCAAGACGAAATTGCCCAAACAGATCAGCTGTTTTTTGCCGCGACGGGCATTACTAACAGCACCCTGCTCCGAGAAATGCAGTTTTTCAGTACGCACGCACGCACACATTCACTGCTCATTCGATCTGAAACTGGCACGCGCCGCTTTATAGATGCCGAGCATAGCGCTCGAATTTAAAAGTAGCCCCGTTTTTATAACAGCGGGTTTACAATTTTCAATTTTCCATTCATAATTCAATAAGAACTCCATTAATTTTCTGGCTAAACAAGCAATAATAAATATTCGCGCTAAAATGAGAGAATAACAACGATGTGGTGTCAACTGCAGAGGGTGGAATAATTCTTGACATCAATGAATGAGGTACCCCGTGGCTAAAGATTTTTTAGATGATAACGCCGAATATGAAACGACAGAAACTGATGAGGCTAGCCCTTTAGCAACCATTTGGCGCATCTTGTATATATTTATTGTCTTTGTCATTATCATGGGGTTGATTAGCCCTAGTGTACTGAATATTCTATCGGGCTGGCAAACCTCTAATCGCCTTGGACCCAGTGATGTAGCGCCAATCCCACCTGCTCAATCTGATGATTCTGCTGCCGTTGAAACTGAGGTAGCTGAGTCCAATAACGAGCCTGAAACAGAAGAAATTGAGGAAGAAATAATAGAGCCAGACATAACTGAAGATAATTCGGCGGATGAGAACGTTATCGAAGAAGCCGACCAGACGCTGGCTGAAGATGAGATTGTTGAACAGCCTGAAGCTTTGATCAATCGCATTGCCTTTATCACAATAGACCAGCAAGTGGCTACAATTGACCCAGACGGATCAAACGTGGTTATTTTAACGTCCGGTGATGCAAACTATCAATTTCCAGCTTGGTCTCCTGATGGTCAGTTTTTAGCCTCAATCTCCACGTCTGGCGGACAGGGAAGCATTTCTATTATAGAAGATAATCAATCAGCTAACCCCAAAGAAATCTACTCAAGCAGTTCTGAACCACCGTTTTATCTTTATTGGTCTCCAGACAGTCAATTTATAAGTTTCTTGGCTGAGAATCTTGATACACCAATGGCACTCCATTTGTTAGATATCGAAGGGAATGCCCAAGATGCCGGCCAAAAAATAGCAACAGGTGGTCCATTTTATTGGAATTGGGGGGCAGATAGCCAGAGTATTCTTGTTCACTCTGGCGCGGCTGGTGCCAATGCCCGCTTGGAGTTTATTGCCCCAAGTGGTGAGCTTCAGCGGGAAGATATTGCCCCACCGGGCTTGTTTCAGGTGCCGGCCTTATCTGCAAACGGCCGTTATATGGCCTATGCGGCGCTGGATGGCAGGGGGACAAGTTCGATTGTCATCGAAGATCTACAAACAGCCGAAATGAAAAGCTTTGAGCACGAAGGGTTAACTGCGTTGAGTTGGAGTCCATCAGCGGACCAGCTCGCTTACATCAGCACAAGCAACCCTGAAATCCCTTCGTTTGTTGGCCCCCTGCGTCTCTTAGACGCTGACACCGGTGAAGAAACCCTGCTTACTGATTCATTTGTGTTAGCTTATTTTTGGTCTCCCAATGGTCAATATATCGCCTACTTTACGCTTGTTAACGAAAATAGAAATGAATTTAATGCTCGATTGTTTGAGCAAATCATGGGGCGAGGCCCTGCCCTTAGCAAACAGGCAGGGCAATTTGATTTACCAGACTTTGAGCTAACCATTGTAGATGTAGGAACGGGTGTTGGCCAAATTGTCATGACGGACTTTGTGCCATCTTTTACCTTCATTTCTCAATTTATGCCTTTCTTTGACCAATATGCGTTAAGCCATTCGCTGTGGTCACCCACTAGTGATGCTTTTTTGGTGCCATACCTTGAGGATAACCTACCCAAAATTGCAATTGTCACACCGGAAGGCAGTCAACCGCGCGAGTTGACAGATGGTCGGATTGCGTTTTGGAGTCATCAATAGCTCATGTCGTTGAACAGGATTGCGTTTGTTGACTTTGATGGCCGCGTTAATACCATCAGCCCTGATGGAACAGACCAGCGCGTCTTAACCGGCAAGCGTAGAATCTTTCAATTTCCCGCTTGGTCTCCGATAAATGAACAAATCGCTGCTGTAGGCAACAACGATAATGGGGGTGGGTTGTATGTCATTTCAGATCAGCAACAACAAACATTGGTAACGCCAGAGCTTTACTTTAGTCACAATCAGTTTCCGTTTTATCAATATTGGTCGCCTGACGGTCAATCAGTTTCTTTTTTGACCACTCACCCGCTAGGATTTGGTTTACGCATTGCTTATCTCACTGGTAAAAATTATTTGCTAATGACGGGGCAACCCTTATTTTGGACTTGGGGCAACGAACCTAAAAAGCTATTTGTTCATTCTGGTGAACCCGATTCTGATGCGCGCTTAGCCTTTATTGGCACAGATGGCGATGGATTTGGAGAAAATATTGCTCGACCTGGATTTTTCCAAACGCCGGGGATATCGAAAAACGGCCGTTTTATGGCTTTCGCCGAATTAGACAGCTTTGGAAAAAGGCATCTCGTCGTTGAAGATATTTTAGAAAAGGATGCGCAGCGATTTAATCAAAAAGGGATGATGGCACTCACTTGGAACCCATCCCTCTCATTGTTGGCAACCATTTCGACAGACACAGTTGATCAACGGCCGTATGGCCCTCTAAATATAATCGATCCTGTACAAAAGCAAACTAAAACAGTCATAAATAAAAACGTACTGGCATTTTTTTGGTCTCCGGATGGTCAAAAAATTGCTTATTTATTACTTCCCTCCGTAATAAAATCAGACGAACAAACATCTGGCTATCAGCCAACAAAAGGAATGTACACAAATGGAGTTGTTCCTTTTACGCTTTCAATGCCAACTGAAGAACCTCATTTAGCTGTCGAACTGCGCGTTTTCGATTTAAAGAAAAATGAAGATCGTTTTTTGATGAAATGCAGTCCTCCCACCACGTTCTTAAACCAATATTTACCATTTTTCGACCAATACGCACTGAGCCATCGACTTTGGTCACCTGATAGTCAACATATTGTTTTACCGCATCTGCAGGAAGAAACGGCCGTATTGCAAATTTCATCGCTCGATGGTCAATTGCAAACAGTCGTAGAAGGCTTGATGCCTTCTTGGAGTCATTTCTAACCTCACATACTGAACAAATTGATGTTTTTGGTCAACTAATGACACAAGTTAGAGCAAATTAAAACACTCTCTCGATCAGAACTTATGTTCTTTTTCGTGCTAAAATTGGCCCTTGTTATTTGATATTCAATACCTGGAGGTAAAAATGCAAGTTGTTCAAAGTTATCCTGATGGCATGTTTAACTGGGTTGATTTAGCCTCAACTGATGCTGACAGTGCCAAAAGTTTTTATTCTGAGTTATTTGGCTGGTCTTTTGAAGATAAACCCATTGATGGCGGTGGTGTCTATACAATGGCAACGCTTCACGGTTATCACGTTGCCGGGCTTAGCCAACATACCCCTGAAATGATGGAGCAAGGCATCCCATCAGTGTGGAGTTCCTATATCAGTCATTCCGATGTAGACTCAGTTGTTTCAAAGGCGACATCAGCTGGCGGCTCGTTAATGATCCCACCAATGCAGGTGATGGAAGAAGGGCGCATGGCCATTATACAAGATCCTTCGGGAGCAATGGTCGGCGTTTGGCAGGCTCAAAAACATATTGGGGCGCAGCTTGTAAATATACCCAACACATTGGTTTGGAATGAACTGCAAACTAAAGATGGTGATGCTGCTAAAGCTTTTTATAAAGAAGTTTTCGGATGGGGAGATGATTCTGACCCAAATGGGTATGTAACCTATTCGATAAACAGCCGTACTCAAGCCGGCATGATTGTTTTAGACGATACCTATCCTGTTCCTCCGAATTGGACAACATATTTTTTGGTTGAAGATGTCGCAGCCGTGACCGCAAAAGTGAAGGACCTGGGTGGACAAGCTTTTATGGAAAACAATCCAGCAGGTGAACTCGGTATTTTTTCGGCCGTTGCTGACCCGCAAGGGGCCGCTTTTGTGATTATGCAATTTAATGGTCCAGTTGACGCTCCCCCAGGTTACTAAAACGTTTATGGAGAATCGTGACCTATTAATTCACGGTTCTCCTCAAAATATTCCCCATCCATTATATCAATGATAAACTTAATATATGTCAGATTTTCAGCTTTTTTCAGTATCCAAGGCTGGGGTTTCCTCTTTGCCTGTACGTGAAGATGTTCAAACACTCCACGATTTGTATCGTGGGTTTAATTTAGGTGTTTATTCAGCATTACGAACCTTCCAGCAAAATCGCTTTTTGGGGCTAGATGCTCACATTAAGCGAACCAAACAATCAATTGCTCTCTTGAAGTGGAACTATCAGCTAGATGAAGCCCTTTTGCGACGAGGGCTCCATGAAATTCTCAGCCAGTATCCGTATCGAAACGCAAGGGTAAGGTTCGATATTTTACCCGAGCCCGTCAAGCAATCCGGTCAAAATTTCCAAATTTTAATTGGGGTAGCCCCATTTGCTGGCATACCGAAGCAATTTTATGCGGAAGGGGTAAAGGTTGGTTTTGCTGACGCTTTAAACAGAGATAATCCTCTGGCAAAAACGGCCGATTTTGTAACTCAGCGTCAATCCTTCCCAATTGGAACAGAAGAAACATACGAACGGATTCTGGTGAATGAAAAGGGCCAGATTCTTGAGTGTACAAGTTCAAACTTCTATGCTGTCATTCACGGCAAAATATATACTGCAAATGAAGGGATTCTCGAAGGGATAACAAGAAAAATCATCTTAATGCAGATTGATCTTTTGGGGTTCCCTATTGTTTTGGAGGCTCCTTCGCTCGAACAAATCCCAAAATTTGATGAAGCCGGGTTGAGCAGTTCATCCCGAGCAATTATTCCGATCGTTCAGATTGGTGAGCAATTAGTTGGAAACGGCCGTCCTGGGCCGATAATGCAGCAGCTATTAAGCAGCTATCAAGAATATGTGCAAAATGCAGTCCAGCCTGCGTTAGCATAGCGGGTAGTTTAGCCTCTGCTGGAAATGGTGATGCCTGCTAAAATTAATGCCAATGAGATCCCCATCCATAGGGTAAACACCTCACCTAAAACAAAGACGCCTAAAATTATACCGCTGACCGGTATAAGATAAATTGTCGTTGAGGCTTTCCCAGCACCCATCGTTTCAATCAGGTAAAAATAAACTAAGGTTGCCAGCATCGTAACGCCGATTCCTAGAAAAAGCATGTAAAGCCAAACAGAAATAGGTGCCCGGATTGTCCAAGGTTGATCAATAAGCAAACTTAAAGGCAATAAGATCACCAATGAGCCGATAAATTGAGCGAGTGTGATTCGCAAGCGAAGTGCCCACATCGACAGACCTTCAGGCTGCATTGGATAAACAAACCTCGTATAGACAGCCGCCATGCTATAACTCAATGCTGAAGCAACAACTGCGAGTTGGGCTACAAAATTAAAACCAATGCCACTTAAGGCTTCTGGACCAATCAGCACAATAATGCCAGCTAAACCAAGAAGAATTCCAATTGATTTGGGGGTGTTTAACTTTTCATCTGTTGTAAAAAAATGAGCAATTAGAACTGTAAAAAGGGGCATTGTGGAAATTAGAATAGTCGCTAATCCACTATCTATAAATCGTTGCCCCCAGGCGGTCAAAGTAAATGGTAAAGCTTGATTTAGCAAGCCAAGAATTAAAAACGGACGCCAGTCAGCAAAAGTTTTTGGTAAATACCCGCCAGATTGGTTCAGGAGGAAAAAGAGCATCACTACAGAAATCAGTGCTCTAATTAATGTTAGAGAAATGGGTGGGATATAGGGAAGAATTAGTTCTGTAACGACAAAGGAGACGCCCCAAATGATACCAGGTACTAAAATGAGCAACGGCCGTAAATTTTTCATGTTCTTCCCTCGTCTCAATTACAAAATGCGGAATATTAACCCAATTTTAAAAATTGATGCAACCTTTTTTTTTATTTCACGTAAAAGACAGTAAGAAGAAAGATTTACAAGTTGATGAGTCGTTGAAAAAGCAAGAGTTTTCAAGTAGAGAGGTGAATAAACGCTTTTTCATTGGGATAGGAAAGTAGGTAGTGCTCATAGCTTCCTACCCATCAAGACAGATAATTGACCGTTACTGTCTTGCGCCAAAATAGAATCACCAAAACGAGAAAAATAAATAATGAGACCTTTTGAGAATCTATCTGTTCAAGAGTTAGTTGTCGCTTGCCAGAGTGCTCGAGCTAACCGTTGTCGCACTGAATCGGATTTGAGTTATGAACTTTTTTGTCGAGCCTTTGACTGTAAAGATCAAGAAGCATGGTCATTTATTCAGAATAAATACCAGCCTATGGTAAAAAGCTGGATATTTAAAACCGCATCAAACATTTCGGATTTTGATGCGGACGATTTGGCTCAAATTGCTTATACAAAGTTTTGGCGTAATTTGTCACGAAGTGAGCTAAGCTTAACGGCACACTTTGAGCATTTGGGAAGCATTCTCAAATACTTAAATCAATGTGCTACAACCACTGCTATTGATTTTCTTCGGAAAAAGCAAAGATTGGAAAGGCTGGACGAAAAGCTTCAAGTTCACGGCAAACCGTTTGACACCTATGTGACCCACCATAAAGAAGCATGTGATAACACATTGCGAATGCGCTCTTGGATGTCAACAACGCTAACAGACCCCGTTGAAAAGCTATTATTGAAGCTATTGTTTGAATATGACTTAAAACCAGCTGAGATTGTTAATAAATTCCCACAACATTTCCCGGATAAAAGTCAGGTGCGGCGTGTTAGGGAAAGAGTAATTAAGCGTGCTAAAAGAGCTTTGGTGCAACCGACTATGCCGATGATGTAACAACATTTGTCTTCTGCAGGCAAGTTTACGAATTGTTAACGAAAGGCCTGATGATAAAAAAAGGTGCCCTGGCTCATCAACAGGGCACCTTTTTTTAATTCGAGAATCATAAAAGCATCGTCGGGTACCTCAAATTCACAGCTTATGTTGAAATTGTATGAGGGCTGAAAGCCAAATTTTGGATAATAAGTTGTATGACCCAGCACAGCGACAAAGGCGAATCCCTGTTCGCGGCAGTATTGATTCCCTTTGTTAATAAGGCTTTTACCTATGCCCATATTCTGGTAACTTGGGTGTACTGCAATTGGACCAAGGGCAACGACCGTTTCCTCATGCATCTGCGATTTTAAAATACCCTTTGAAAAAACCGCGTGCCCCACAATGGCATTATCAATAATGGCAACGAGCGAACAAACAATGGCGTTGTCCTGACGCAACTTTTCAACAATTATGGCTTCATCTTCCCTTTGAAAGGCCGCTTTTTCCACCTCAAAAATCGCTTCAAAATCGTTCGGTTTTTCGTGTCGAATAATCATGCCTAAATTTTACGCAACCCATCCCCAAACAAAAAATTGCCCGCTCAGGTAAAGAAGCAAAGGAAAACCCGTGTAAAGAACGAGGCGATTGATTAACGGCCGTTCCCCTGCTTCCGCCAGCACCCAAAAGGTAGGAATAAACGCTAAGGCATATCTCGAAAAAGAGTAAAGAGGTTTGAGTTCCGATGTAGGTAAAAGCACAAACGCTATCAGCACAACATTATACATGCCCCAAACTGGTCCCAATCGTTTAAATACCCAGTAGGTGCTCCACGCCAAAAATAGTAGGGTCAAAAAATCTATCCAAAGGGTAAATTCACCGGCACGCGATAAGCCACCAAAAAACATCGTTTGCATCGCTCGAAATACATCTGAGCCAGGGAAGTTTGTCGTTTGGAACCAATATTCTTGATAGATTTCAGACAGTGGCCGTAAACCGAGCCAATTTCGTATAACAAAAAATAAAACGGTACCAATAGCAGGTAACAACAAGGGCAAACTTGATGTTAGCTCTTTGAGGGTTACTGATTTAGCTTCCCTCAACACGGCTTGCAAAGGCCAAATCTGGTGTCTGTTAAACTCCCACCATGCTAGCACCAGCGGCACAATAAGGACGATACCGGTAAGCCTCGTCAGAGCCGCTAAGAAGCCTAGGAGTCCTGCAGCAACAAAACGGCCGTTTTTCGCTTGCCAAACCGCGGCTAGTGCACACAAAATAAATAAGGATTCTGTGTATGGCGCAAAGAGGAAGAATGAGGTTGGGAAAACGGCATAGTAAACAAGTGCTCGCGTTGAAATTTTTGGTGTAAATTGCAGATCGCCTATTTTTATTATCAGCCCAAAAAGAAGGATGGTTGAAATATTTGATACGAGGATGCTGCTTAGCAAAACCGCCTGATAGCCATTGCCTAGCATCCTGCTCACAATACTCGTAATAAGAGGATACAGTGGGGGAAAAACAGATTCAGCTTCATTAGCATACCCATTTGCCGCAATGCTGGTATAGCGCAGTGCATCAAATCTTTGCCATGGACCTAACAAAAGCCCTTCAACTCCGTTGGTTAATATTGGCTGTCCAAGATACGGCCGTAAAAACTCATCGGGTCTTTCAGGTAGCGGATTGATCTGCAAAGCAACCATAGCCCAAACGGAAAATAAAACTCGAAAAATGATAAAAACCAGTAGGGCAATCCGAAGAGGGCGGCTCATTGGCTCAGTCCAGTTTGAATCACAAGAAAGATGGCATAAACAATAGCAACGGCCGTTAATATCTTGACCCATTGCTCAGACCGAGGTTGACTTCCGCGAATAAATCGATGAATCAGAAGTGGCAGCATAATCGCCGCAAATGGACTGTAGATCAAGGGAATAATGCCTGAAAACAAACCATAACAAATCGTGCTAATCAAAAATGACGTGCTTAAAATCATCAGCGGTCGATTCCAACCTAAGCCAAATCGAACGGTGAAGTTGGTATCAGACTGTGAATCAACCCCAAAATCACGAGCTTGTTGTTCAAGCTGGGAGGCAACTGAGGCAAAGAACAGAGAAGATAAAATGACGACATCGATCGCTTGCCACTGCACATTTAATATAAATAGAACGAGCAGGTAGGGGAAGGATTCTACAAAAAGTCCATGTGTTATTAAATCAACTAAAGGCCGGCTTTTTAAGCGAAATGGTGGGGCAGAGTACGCCCATGCAATGAAAAAACCACCAGCAAACATCAATATACCCCGCCAACCAAACTGATAGAAAGCGAAAAGCAAGCTAACTGTGATTATCAGCAAAAAAATGTGAAAGAGAGTAGGTGGAAAGCTGGTTTGAATAAAGTAATTTCGCGCAGCCTTTTGGGGTTCTATTAAATCATGCTTCCGATCGTAGAAATCATTAATCGCAAAGCCAAACCAGTATGTCAGTGTAATGATAGTAAGTAAGAAAATCGTTTTAGCAGAAATTAGCTGGTGTATCGAGAGGGCTGTCGCTACAATAACGGCCGTTACCCCCCAAGCATCCATATGATTAAAAATCAGCTTGTCTAGCTGTCTCAATGGCCGATTGGATAATGAGTTGAATTGGATATTCATATATCCAAAACGTTACCAAATATCATCCTAGTCGTCCAACAATAGCGGCGGGAATTTACGCCAGAGAAATCGGCGATTCTGCATAAAACGGCGTTCTCAGGTTGCGATGGCAATATTTTGCTGGCGATAGGCAAGCATCATAAAAAAACTAATGGCACAAGCCGAAACAGCAACAACCGTTGTTACAATCATTGGCGCAGAAAAAGAGATAAGAATTAAAGTGGAGACGAGCTCTACAACAATCAGAAGCAATATAAAAGAGATGAGCACATCACGGTCAATCAAGGAAACAACAAAGGCACCAATCGGTGCGCCTAATGAGACAATTGGAATGGCAACTAACCAAAAATTCCAAACTTGGCCGATATCCTGAATAAAAACACCGTACAAAAGAAACCCAAACACAGAGTTGATGCCCATAATAATGACGGTTGTGGGAGTGCTGATTTTTTCATTGATACCAAAAGTAAGCGTCAAAACAATAAATGTTATCATGTCCGCTCCGGAGCCCGTTTGAGCAGAAAAAACGCCTCCAACAACACCAATGGCCAGAAAGCCTAACTTGTAGAGCATATTCCATGCAGGCAGGCCTGACTTGGGCGAACAGGGGAGCACCCAGCGAGAAATGACTAGGGCAACGGCAAATGAGGTAGCTCCAATCGTAAATAGAATTCGGGGAAAGAGGGCTGGCAAAATCAAAAAGTAGGTTCCTAACCAAGTACCAGCAAAACCACCGAGTGAAACCCACAGAATAACATGAGGCAAAATTTTAATTCGACGAACCAAAATCATAATTGAGGCCATTACCATTCCCACCGCCTGAATCATAAAACCAAATGTACGTGAATCTGGGGCTGATATTTGAAGAAGTTTAGTAAAAACGGGAAAGGCGACTACTGCACCCCCTTGAGGAGTAGACCCAGCAACGAAGGAGCCAAAAAGCATTGTTAATGAGATCTGCCAGTGTGTTGCAAAAAGATGCCACTGGTTTGCGAAAAGCATATAAAGGAACCAAATCAAGACAACAGTTCCTAAAACAGAAAAATAGATCCACATTAAGCTAGGCTGCGCTGACTTAAGGCCCGATTTTTGCATGATTACCCCTCTATGAAAATAGTTTTTAGATTAAGTGAATGGTAATTGAGGGTATCAGGCTTGATTTAGCAGACTGTAACTTGACTCACAAACAGATGTTTTTAGCATCTAACTTTTTTGAAAGCCCACACTCGCTAGTAATCTAAACGATCGCGGAATACGGTCTAATGGAGACGCTGGCTTTCAATGGCTTAAAAAAGGGAACCGAATTAAGTGGAAAATTTATGTAGGTGGATTATGGAAGGGAACGGTTATTTTTAATGCGACACTTCTGCAACGAGTAGGTTTAGGGCTGTGCCCATTTCAATTTCCCCCGTTTTAACCTGTACATCAATATTGAGGAGGTGCTGGTAAATGCTTTTGAGCTGGTTCAGGGTGAACCCTTTACTTTGTTGAATTAATTTCTGGCCCACAAATTTATGGATTTTCATCTCAGAAGCGACTGTGGCTGGAGAGGTTCCAGTATCTAGCAGTGATTTAGCCTGAACGAGCAATCTAAACTGCCGGATAAACATTGAAAAAAGATAGAATGGGTCGGCGCCTTCATTGATCTTTTTCTGGAACAGCAGGGCGGCCCGTTTGCTGTTTCTGGTACCAATCGCATCAACAAGTTCAAAGATATTGGCTTCGGCCGCATACGGACTGAGCGTCAGCACATCTTCAGCCTCAATTTGCTCATCTTGCTTGAATAACACGAGTTTTTCCAATTCGTTGTCTAGAATGCGAAGATCGCTGCCGACATTTGTGGCTAGGAGGTCAGTGGCGCGGGGAGAAATACGGCCGTTTTTCTTTTCTGCCTGTTTCTGAATCCAGTTTGCAAGCGCGCGACCCTCTAAATTACCAAATTGCTTTGCATATCCCTTTTCATGTGAAGCGGCTAGCTTAAGAATTGCATTATTTTTATTTAGCTTCTTAGATTCCAAGAAAAAGAGCCTCGTGAACTCAGGCAGCTCCTGCAGGAAGGCCTCAAGCGCTTTAATCGTTTTTTTATCAGATGTCGTTGAAAGATAGTTGTTCACTATCACAAGCCGTACTTTCGCCAAAAATGGAACCGCTTGGCAGGCTTGCTTTAATTCAGTAAGCAAGGGTGGTTTTTCAAATCTCGTCGTATTAAGATCAACCATGCTCGCATCACCAAACTTTTCCTTTAGCTTGGTTAATGTTTCTTTTTGAGAATGGCTGTCTTCACCGTGAAAAACGTAAAACATAGCTGATCAATAGATTGGTATCATCCAATTGTTTCAATACGGTAAGCTGTGGCTTTAATATTATTTTGTCCACCGGTCAATAAATATTGAAAAATCTGAGTAATCGGGTTCGGTGAGACTTTACGCATCCTAAGCAGTTGCATATCCCTTAAATTACCCTCAACGGTATAACGCGCCTGCAGATGTACCCCAATGGGCTTGGAGATTATCAAGCTAACGACAACCATCAATACGGCCGTTGGTAAAACATTTAGAAATAGAGTGGGGGTTAATTTTGATTTACGCCGTTTTTGTTCGAACGTAAAAGCAAGCTGTGCCGCTAAAGTGGCCATCGTCGCCGTTGTGAGAAGGACGGTGCCACAATTTGGATGAACGGCTAAATGATGCTCACCATTCTTCATCCGCTCGAAAGCTTCTTCAACGCATTCGAAGACCTCATCTTCTTTGATATTTCCGTAAATATTTAAGTTGAATCCTTTGTGATCAGAGTTTCCTTGGGCGCTAAAATTTTTGAATTTCTCACTCATCACATGAATAGTAGCGTGTTCTAGGCCATGATTTCGCCTTATTCGGCTTAAGGTGTGATTCATTTTGTCTCCTCAAAGATTGGTAGTGGCAAAATTGGGATATTCCTTTGACCTACTCGCCGTCGTCAAAAAGATCTTTTAGACCTTCTTCCCAAATATCGTTAACCGGGTCAAACGGCCGTTCCTCGAATCCATCGTTCACTTGATTTAGATAGCTAGCAATATCCAGCTTTGGGTTCTTTTCCTGCATCTCAGCTAGCCGCTCACGTATAGATTCCTCAAGTTTAATGCTCTTTTCTTCTAAATCTGACAAATTCAACGATAATCCAAACATATGCTTAACGCGACGAAGGATATCAAACCATGCCCGATAATCTACCTCAATTTGAACACCTAAAGGCTGCATGGATATTCCATCTGAAAAGTCATAGGCTGGGGAAAAGGAGAAGAGGCCAACCATCTCAATGTTTTCATATTCAGCAAGATGCACCATATAAGAGCCGATCGTGGTGCCCCCTTCATAATCTGAAAATCTTAATGAATAATTGTCTAGCTCTTCCCTCATTGATCGCAAACTGTAAATTCCTGATACCTGACGCTCTTTTTGATACGGAATAGGGCCAAACACACCGGCGACAGTGACAACTCGTTTAATACCGAGCTCCTGAACGGCCGTAAATAGCAAATCACAATAGCCGTCAGCATTCATATGAGGCTCATCACCTAGAAAGATAACTAATCCTTTTTCATCATTGCCAGAGTAATAGAATTCATTCCGCTTCTCTTCCATTGATTGCCTGAAACCGTCTTCCAGCTTAATTGTTGGTCGCATATAGTGATGCATTCCGGGAATTTGGAACAAATAAAAGCCGTCCGATTTGATTTCTCCAATTTTTCTGGCGGTTGTGTGATTAACCAAATAGTTTGGTAAGCCTGATGAAATCGTGCCTGCATCAGCCCATTGACGCCAGCCAATGAGCATGTAAATCTCTTTTGCTTTTGGTTTTTCCCAAAGTTCAAGTTTTGACATAGGTCAACTATAACTTGAATTCAATAGATGGGGAAGGGAAGGTATAAATTCTTCACTAATTCATAAGCGAATTGAAACCGAATTAGTTGTGGTTGATTGAGAAATTTAGATGCATCACTCAATTTTATGGAACACCTTTTTATTATGCCTTATTGAACTGTTCCGGGTTTTCTGTTCACGCCAAAATAGCTGAATTAACATGAGTAAAGGAATGATAAATGCAAAATCTTGCAGAGGATAATAGGAAGCTAAAATGTAGAGGAGCCAAAAAGCGATATTCGCCCAATTTGGCACATACATCGTAAATAAAATGGCCAGCGAGTAAATTGGAAAGTAAGGAAGAATTAAACTTTGAACAAGCAACCAAATTCTTAAAGAGTTTGGACGATAAAAAAGTAAAGGCAATAAGACCAAACCGTATGGCCATATGCTAATATTAGATGGATTTCCGGTTAAATCACGACTGATTATCGATTCTATCCAATCAGGTATCCACCATCCCCAAAAAATGAGCGAGGCAAAATAAATGGTGGCAGGTACAAGAAGTAATCTATAATCACGACGTTGGAATAGTATAAATAGAATGGAAAACAAGCCAATTTGGGGCTTGATTGTCAATAAAAACAACCCCAATCCCGCTCCAAAAGGGCCTGCGACCAACCCCAGCACTAGCCCAAGCGACATTAAACCCTCAATTTGACCAATATATAAAGTCCAAAAACAGGCAATAGAAAGAGTAAATGGCAATACTTTCCCTTTAAAGTGCCTAAGCGCAACAATATATCCAAGCACGGCCACCACATTCCACAAAAAGAAGCCCAATCTTGGCGGTAGGATCATGAATGGTTGAAAAACCCAGTAAGCAGGGTAGGGGTTAAACGTTCTTGTGCCATAAGCTCCGCTTAATGTTTCTCGTCGAAAAGTGGCAATAAAATCCCAACCGGCAGAAGGGACTAATGGTGCAAGAAGCGCTAATTGAATTAGAATGATGAGCGCTATCTTTTCGCTGCGAGGCAGGCTTTCCAAATACCTTTTTAAATTATTGCTAAATGTGCCAATAAAGACATTGAATTTTTTAGCCAAAAGATCGGTTTCCTGATTGGTCTAAGAATGAGAAGGCGAACTGAGTCAGCAATTTCTATGAAACTACTATTTGAAGCTTAATTTAAAACTTAACGATTATATCATCCACTCACAAGCTGCGATTTTAACATTTCTTCAAATCGGGTAGCGAGAAAGCCTTGCAAAGGTATGGGGAAAAATATCATTGAGTGAAATAACGGGGGTTTTACTTTGAATAAAACGATGAATAAAAGCTTGTTTCCTCAATGCTCCGAAGCTCTTATTAAGCGGGGTTTTCAATTTAAAAACTTCGGAACACTTAAGCTGCAGATCTTAATTTGCTTATAGATGGTGTAGCACCAATATACTTTTCAACATGTTCAACAAGGACATCAAATGTATAGGGTTTCTGCAAAAAGCCTTCAAATTTTGAATCCACAAATCTTTCAGACACTTCAGATTCACTATAGCCTGACATTAGCAGAATAGGTATATCTGAACTAATTTCATGAAGTTTTTGGTGAGTTTCTTCTCCACTCAAGCCAGGCATTGATAAATCCAAAAGAACTAGGTTGATTTCGGATAGATATTCCCTAAAGATATTTATACCAGTTGTCCCATTTGACGCCTTAAGAACCTGAACATCCATGATTTCAAGCATATCGTCTAAAGATTCTCTTATCCGCTCATCGTCGTCGATAACCAAGACAACTCGATCAGTTTTACAATTGATTTCTTTTGATTCTTTATTTGATTTTTCTTCTATTAAATTTTCAGCAATGGGGAGTAATAATTTGAAAGTTGTTCCTGTATTTACCTCGCTAAAAATTTGGATTCCGCCCTTATGTCCTCGAACAATTCCTAGAACTGCTGCTAGCCCAAGTCCGCGACCCGTAAATTTAGTTGTAAAGTAGGGGTCAAATATTCTTGAAAGTGTCGCCTCATCCATACCTGAGCCAAAATCAACAACCTCAATTTTGGCATATTTACCAGGTGCTAGGGAATCTCCCGTCATTTTAAGATTATACTGATTACCACTCTGAACATTTTCAGTTCCGGTTTTTATTATGATTCTTCCTGAACGGCCGTTATAAGATTCAGCCGCATTAATAATCAAATTCATCAATACCTGCTGAATTTGGCTCAAGTCGGCATTGATTAACACAGGATTATCAGAAAATTCTCTAACAATTTCGACGTTCTTAGCAATAGCCACATAGAAAAGATGATAATTTTCTTCTACAAAAGCATTTAAATTGATTGAGCTAATTCGAAACTGACCCCGGCCAGAATATGCCAAGAGTTGATAAGTTAATTCCGCTGCATTTTTTCCTGCCTGCGCAACACGTTCAATATATTTTCTTGACGGATCGGTCAAAGGTAACCTAGCAAGCGCTAAAGACGATTGGCTAAGGATAACTTGAAGTAAATTATTAAAGTCGTGAGCAATTCCGCTTGCTACAACGCCCAAACTTTCCAGCTTCTGATTTTGGCGCATAGCTTCTTCTTGCAATACTCGATCAATAGTGGGAACAAGCCGCTTCAAATTATTTTTCATGAAATAATCATGAGCGCCCAGCTTCATTGCTTCAACAGCAACCTCTTCGCCTATTGCCCCTGAAACAATAATAAAGGGGAAGGTGAGTCCTTTGCTTTTAACTAAGGCAAGCGCGTCCATAGCACCAAAATTCGGCATGGAATAATCTGCAATAATAATATCCCAAACCTGTTTCTCAAGAGATTTGTCCATTTCCGCTGCTGAGTCAACACGAATATATTTAGGATCGTAGCCGCCTTTTTTTAATCTTCGTATCAGTAAAAGGGTGTCGTCTTCTGAATCTTCAACAATTAAAACTTGAATCACCTTATTCACTAGATAACCCTCCTCCAAGGCGAAGATTCATTAAGACTTAACCAATAGGAGCCCACCTCATGAATAATCTTGTAAAACTTAGAAAAATCAACGGGTTTTCTAATGTAACTATTTGCACCACTGTCGTAACAATCAATAATATCCTGTTTCTCATTTGAGGTTGTTAAAATTACAACGGGTAGGCGTTTTGTTCTATCGTCATTTCGCAAACGTTTCAACACTTCAAGCCCGCTCACTTTCGGTAATTTCAGATCGAGCACAATAAGTCGGGGTAATTCTTTTTTGAAGCTTTGTGAATTCCTTTCAGGGAATAAATAATCCAACGCTTCTACACCATCTTTGGCTACTACAACCTCATTCCGAATACTACTCTTTTTTAAAGCGCGTAGTGTAAGAGCGAGGTCATCTGGATTGTCTTCTACCAATAAAATAAGATCTTTCTTTTCCATGGTTGTTATCTTTTGTTGCTAAAGTGTAAAGTAAAAAGTCGCGCCGTTTCCTTGCTCTCCATGTGCCCAAACTTGCCCACCATGTCGATGAATAATGCGCTGAACTGTTGCTAAACCAATACCGTTTCCTTCAAACTCTTCCATTGAATGTAGCCTTTGGAAAGCACCAAATAATTTGTCAATATAATCCATGCTAAAACCGTCGCCATTATCACGGACAAAATAAACAATTTCCTTTTCAATTTTCTCAGTTCCAAACTCAATTTTGGCGACAGGCTTCTTCTGAGTGAATTTCCAAGCATTACTCAGCAAATTTTCTAGAACAACTCGAACAAGTCGTGAGTCACCAAAAGCAGTGACGTCATCTTTTATCTTGATGTCAACATTTCTATTTGATTTATGCTCATGTAAACTGTTAATGATTGAATGCGCAATATCAGAAAGGTTGATATTTTCTTTGTGAAGATTACTCCTTGTTACTCGAGAAAGGTCTAGCAGGTCATCAATAAGTTGTGCCATTCTTTGACTTGCCGCTCTTACCCTATCAAGATAGTCCTTCCCCTCATCATCGAGTTTCTCGTGATAATCCTCCAATAAAGCTTGGCTAAATCCATCAATACTTCTTAAGGGGGCACGTAAATCATGTGAAACAGAATAGCTAAAAGCTTCTAGCTCTTTGTTTAGTGCATTTGATTGATTTAGTTTTTCTTCTAAAGCCATCTTTGCTTCTTGTGCCTCTTCATGTAAATATCCAGCAATAATAGCTGTTAAAATAAGCCATGATGAACGCAGGAAGAATGCGGAACCTAAAAATTGTCTAAAAAACATCCCTTCAAAAACATCTGATAAGACAAAAAGCAAAGCCATGACAAGTACGGGGCCATACCCATATCTCATGGCAGCCGAAACTGTAACTGTGTAAACAATAAAGTAGAAGGGAGAATCAAAACCACCAGCAACAATAATCATTGCCACATTCAGCAAGGCGTCTAAGAAGATAACCAAATAGCCACTTATCAGCAGCTTTGATCGTTTAGCAAGCATGTATTGCAAGATTAGGTTGTAAACCAACGCGATGGCCAAAACTACAAAGGCACCAATGATTTGTTGATGGGACAAATTAAATAAAAATAATCCAGGAGCAATAATAATTATGCCTAACCATCGCATAACGATAAATCGCCATTCTAGTTTCAATGCTTGCGATAAGAAGTCAGGACCCTCCCAAAGATAGGTGCCCCAAAATTTCAATTTTTGCAGCCATGAACTGCTTTGAGTACCTGTCGTTTGGTCAATATTTGGCTTAGCGTTTTTAACACTATTTATATTCATGACCTTCACCACTGTAATATTCTGTATCGCTCACACTTCTATAAGCTTCTAAGGCTGCTGTGATAACGGCTTGCACAATAAGAGCCGGCCGATACAAACATTTATCAATCCAGAGTGGTGGAAATAGATCGGCACTTGTCCCAACTTGTGCTCCTTTTAGCTGTGCTTGAATGTAATGAGCTGCTTTGTCGCAGCTTGTCCGATCGTAACTAGATAATGAGGCGGTAGCTCCCGCTGTAAGGGCTAGAAGAGCATAGGCCGTCTCTTCTAGCGTGGGCTTGTTGTAGAAACCCCATGAGCCATCTTCATTTTGTGTCTGTCTAATCCACTCGCGTGATTGTTCTACTAAAGGACTCATGCGGTGAGCCATTCTGGAGTCTAACTCATTCAATATACAGAGCGCATGAGCGGTCGCGTAATACGGCGATATGTGCCATTTATCAATCCAATAAAGCCCA
This sequence comes from Chloroflexota bacterium, assembly GCA_039029915.1. Lineage (GTDB taxonomy): Bacteria > Chloroflexota > Anaerolineae > Promineifilales > Promineifilaceae > QQUD01. The sequence goes on along the minus strand of JBCCFD010000017.1, from coordinate 9,314 downwards.
TCTATCTGCTGACTAGCTAGGTAATCCAAGATTCGGATGATCGTCCTTTTTCCTCCAGGATATCCAGGAACTCTTAGGAGGGCGTGAAGCACGTGAAGGCTGACACCGACTGAAGAGTGACGTTCGTATTGAAAACTCGCGAAATGACCATCGGGGGTAGCATAGTATTCAAGAATTCTTGGATCAGGAGATTGGCCTAGTTCGTGCAAAAATAACAGAGCTACGGCCGTATCATCAGCATCCGGTATAGGAAATGATGGAGACAAACTCACACCGCCATTATCAAGCGCTTGGTTAAGTGAATCAATTTGTGTCTCATCTAAAAGCTCAGATGCTGGAATATCAGCTAAATTAAGATGATAAGCAGACCAGAGCAACTCGTAATTTTCACACGGGTGTAAAACTGGCACGCTTGCACCACCATTTTTATTTAAACATGCTTTTAAATAAGCAAGCGCTTGAGGGTCTCTGCTTTCTGAATAATAAAATGCAGTTGCGGCTGGTGAATTACCGATTGATCCATTCGTTCCTTGTGCCGCTTTTAAGCTAGAAACATCAGCTTGGTGTCCAAGAAATTCTAAGGAGTGAACAATAGTTACTCTAGGCGAATATAGTGCCCCTGCCGGAATTAATTTCATTTTTTCCGCTCTTTGGGTTGCGTAAATATCTAAGTGGGGCGGTACGGGTATGCCAACTTTTTGGGCACGGTGAACCATTGTCGGTAAAAGTAGTTCAAATGCAACTAATTCAGTCGGTTCATTTTAGAGTAGATGTCCATGCTGCCATAGGTAACGTATACCAGCATGTATACTCAGGTCAGCAATTTCTGAACGACCAAACAACTTTAAAGGCACCAAAGCAGCAAGGGTACAAAGAATCCTATCATGTTCATATTGAATTTTGCCTCCCCAACTTCCATCCTCAATTTGATTATCAATTAACCACTGCAACGCAGCCGGAAACATAGGCGAGGTAGGGTCATTCTCAGCCGATATTGCAGCCAGCCAAGCCGTATCATATGCAGTGGGTGCAATTCCTGGCCTCATGACGGGATTTTTTAACAGCATAGCGATATCGCTCGCAGAAAATCCATTTATCTTTTCCCTCGAATTTTGCTCTGTTGCAACTCCATTTAGCATTTTGTGCTGGAGAAGACCCGTCCCAGCCGTCACAGAGAATGGAGGATCAAATTGCATTGATTTTTTGTCCTTAGCATGTTCTGAAGTTTTGAAAATGTTCATACGTATCTCTATCTTGGTAAGTTGATAAATACTTCGTTCTTAAGAAATTTTAGATTTTTCCAGAGAAGCAGTATTTAAAAACTTTGGTAACAAAGTAATAAACTTACTCAAAAGGCAGGCAGGTTTTTCGTGTCATCGTATGAAAATCATGCTGCATATAAAATTCGCTAACGAATTCAGCAATGTTGACGATAACTGTTTCAGGCAAACCTGTTTCAGTATTGATATCAATTTTTAGTCTCTTTAATCTTTCTAACTCTTCTTCAATTTGAGCGATCAGGCACTTTTTTGCTTCTTCCAGAGCAAATTCTCCACTTAAATTACAGCGCTGATGGTTTTCCCAGATCGTGAGAGAATTAAAACTTCCTTCTTTGATTTCCTTACCATAGCTTTGCCAATCATTTGCTAACCGAATACAAGCTGAAGCAGTTAAGACCATCTCATCTAACGCTTTTTGCACTTTTAACAGTGAAAAATCATTGGTGGTTATTAGGGTTGTCCAAATATGAGGTGGGCCACCAACAGTGTTAAGACCGTTCTCCAAGTAGCCGTCTAAATCTGGTAACTCATTGAATAATTGAAACTTTTCTCTCCAGATAGCTTCTTTGACCATGCCATTCAGCATGTTTTTAAAGGCATTGCACCAATTACTTTCTAAATGCTCAAATAAAGAGAATTTGGCTACATCTTTCCGAATGTTTCCGAGAATTTGTCCTAATTCGTCGTTCAGTAGGGTGGGGGAAGGGGCTTCTGTTATGATTAAATTGAACTTTTCGGTTAATTCTGATAAAGATTTTGTTGAAAGTGTCGCGCTGTCAAAAAGATCGTCCACAGCAAATATCCAAAGATTCGTCATTCCTGTTAAAAGCAATGCATCTAAATTGTTGGCCGGGTAAGTTGCCGTAAGAATTAGTGACAGGGGGGGAATTCGCGTCTGTAGAATACTTGGGAACTGAGAGGACCAATGGGTAAGCTCATTGATTAGAGTTTTGCTTTGCTCATTGATTCGAGCGGCCTCTGTTACAGATTTTGTTTTCAAAAAAATACTTGAAAACGCTTTGCGGTTAGGTCGCGTCATTTTTTGCTCTTGCATGGATGGCTCCCACTTAAATGTTTTCCCAAATATGAAATTATCATTCCAGCTAAACTTCGTAAATACCCTAAAGATACTAGTGGGTTAGTATGAAGGCGCGTTGAACATCTATATACTTAAATTAACTTTAATTAATTTAAGTATAGAGAATATATGACATATTCCTCTAAAATTGAAATTCATGGAAATGATGTGGAATGAGATAAAATAAGTAATCATCAATATCTACACGCATTTCTTTATGAAAAATCTGGTGCAACTATGGATGAACCTATTCCCTTCTTAAAAATTCAAGCAGCTACCCGAATACATCGCCGAGAGCACGGCTGTGGCGCTTATACATTCGAAGATGGCCCTGGCTTGATTAAACTGGCACAATCTTATCAACCCAGCCGAATTTTAGAGCTGGGAACTGCTTTAGGATACACAGCTTGCTGCCTCGCTTTTGGGCATGTGAATGCAGCCGTAGATACAGTCGAAGGTGATGCGCTCCATGTTGAATTAGCACAACAAAACTTTGTAAAAGAAGGCCTAAGCAGCCGCATTCAAATCCACCACGGCAATTTTCGCGATGTGCTGCCTACGTTAACAACTGGGTACGATATGGTTTTTTTTGATGGGTTTGCTCCGCCGCTTGACGTTTTGGTTTCTCTCAAGGCGCTGCTAATAGCCGGTGGCGTTCTAATTTGCTCAAATTTAGAGCTAATTGGCGGTTTAGATGTAGCTCAATTGGAAGCAGAGTTCTCAAATACGGCCGTTTGGAATCGACAAGAATCTATTGAGTTTGGAAAAACGGCCGTATTGATTAAAAAATAGCAGGCATTAAACTTTCATTTTCATCCAAGGTGCTGAGTTGTGGAAATTTGCAACAACAGTTCCAGGAGGAACTAAGTTATCACACCGCTTGCGTACTTCATCACTGAGGCTCATTTCCATGACGGGTAAGTAATGTTCTAGCTGTTCAATTGAGCGTGGACCAATGAGAGGCGCAGTTACCCCAGGTTGATCTTTAACCCACAAAATAGCAAGCTGAACGGCCGTAACTCCCAGCTCCTGCGCTAATTTAACAAACTCATCCCCCACCTCAACGCCCCGCTTCGTAATACGTTCAGCATATATTCCCCCTCGCAAAGAAGCACGCGATGCCTCAGGAAAAACACCGTTTTTTTCATAGCCAGCATATCTTCCAGCCAATATACCCATAGCCATTGGAGACCAAGGCAAGACACCAATTTGATGAGCTTGACACATCGGCACAAGCTCATTTTCTATACGCCGGTCCAATAAATTATAAGGTGGCTGCTCTGACACAAAGCGAACGTACCCTTTAAGCTCACTGACCATAAGCGCCTCCATTACCTTCCACGCCGGAGCGGTTGAACTACCGATATACCGGATTTTGCCCTGACGTACTAAATCAGTTAACGCACCCAGGGTTTCCTCAATGGGCACTTCAAAATCAGGACGATGCAGCTGATACAAATCAATCCGATCCGTTTGGAGACGTTTTAAAGAGTCTTCACACGCTTTTACCAAGTGATAGCGGCTGTTTCCTCGATCATTAAGACCAGTCCCGGTTGGGTAATGCGCCTTAGTGGCAACAACCAGTTCGTCTCGACGGCCGTTTTCTTTCAAAGCCCGACCAATAATTCGCTCGGCTTCCCCCTTGGCATAACTGTTGCTCGTGTCAATCATATTGATACCAGCATCCAAGGCACGGTTAATGATTTCTTTTGATTCCGATTCTGATGTTGGATTTGCAAAGTTGTCTGTACCAAGTGCCAACGGTGCAATACGAATCCCGCTTCTTCCCAGCAATCTATAATTCATGATTTTTCTCCAGAAGGTTCAAGTCTCAAGGGTTTTGGTAACACGTTTAGATAAATCAGCGTGCTGTAAACCCTGCATCAACCGTTACCATCGACCCTGTCATGTAACTAGCCGACTCTGATGCCAAAAACAAAACAACTTTAGCAATTTCACTGGGATCCGCTAACCGCTCCATCGGCACTGTTTGAGCCAAACGATCTAAAAGGTCCGGAGTGACCGCCTCAGATCGTTCGGATTGTAGCATTGGGGTGTTCACTTCCCCCGGGCACACCGCATTGATGCGTATATTATCTGTGGCGTGGTCTAATGCCATGGCCCGCGTCATGTTGTGCACGGCTCCTTTTGACGTACAATACGCGAGAACGCCCGCCGCACCCACATCACCCCAAATTGAGCCAAAATTAATGATTGCCCCCCCACCCTGCTTCTGCATTTGGGGTAATACTGCCCGACACATAAAGAATGTGCCATTGACATTAACCCCCATCACGCGTGTCCACGCTTCATCTGAAGTATCAACACCTTTGGCCCGAGCAATTACGCCAGCAGCATTAACCAGTGTGTCAATACGGCCGTATTCCCCCACCACCTGCTCAATAACCCAATTACAAAACTCAGAGTCAGCTACATTCCCAGCCAGCACCTTTGCACCAGTTTGCTCAGCAACCGCATCTGCAAGGTAAACATTTTTATCAACAATAATTGCTTGCCCGCCAGCTTCACTGAATTCCTTAACGGTGGCAGCCCCCATGCCGGAGGCTCCTCCTGTAATGATGCCAATCTTCCCTGAAAACACCATGTCCTATTCCTTATTGATGGTTTAACAAAACAAAAGCATCTCCATTATCGTTCGGAATAGGGTCTAGCGTCAATGAATCATACAGAAGCAGATTGAGCTCATACTGGTCTGCGGCCAACCCAATGGGTACAGTCAGGTAATACACATCTCGGAAATACCAGTCAGGTTGCCACCAACTTGTGGGTCGCGCCCCGTTGCTGGGCACCATATCATGCTGGGTTAATAGCTGCTCCCCTGAAGATAGCCGAACTGAAATCGTGCGATCCGCTTCCGGAACGGCCGTTGCTCGCCAATAAAAAGTTACCCTAATATCTTGACCCTCTTTTAATTCAATCGGTCCGGTTGTTGTCTTAAAGAATCCGTCTTCATTGGTGACAGCAATTTCATATCGCTCAAGCAGAATTGATTGCTCCCAGGTCATATCCACTCTGTTCGCAGCATGATGCGTTCCGTCTAAATTAAATAGATAAATATTATCAATCTCTTCCTCAACAACAATCAAAGGATCAGCGATCACATTATTAATTGCTTCATTCCGCTCAATTTCATTTAAAGGGTATGATTTTAGGTTTTTATCGAGGAGATAATAATCCATTGGTGCACCCGAACGAGGCAGCCAGGGAAAAAGGAAAAGCTCACTCCGCAGAGCAAGATGAGGTGTAAATGCGCTTTGCGTAGCGAGGTCAGCCTCAATAGGAACCAGCGCCATTACCTCCGCAGCCTTTTGGTGATGCTCAGTTACAATGTTTCGCACAGGAACATGCCTACCCCCGAATGGCAAAAGGCTAAATTGCTGATATCCCAATATCGAAAAACCGAGCACGGAAACAGTTAATGCTGTTGCCCACTTAGGCGAAAGCTCTTTGATTCTAAAACAAATGGCTCCAAAAAATATGGTTACAGGGATTGTTACATACCAAGCATCCAAGCGGTGCATGATTTCGTAGCTGCCTAAGAGCATGTAAATCATATTGGGGACTGCAATAAGTGCAATTTTGGGTGATAAAAACGGGAGCACAAAGCCAAGGGGCAAAAATAGGCGCATTAAGCCGACTTGGGCCTCACCATTAAACATGTATTGCAAAATTGCCAATGGTTGACGGAGCAGACTGCCAATAATCGCCTGTGGCGTTGACCCATATTCTGCAAAATAGTTAAAACCTCTGTACGCATCCAGGCTATTTTCAGCTTGAGTATATTGCGGATCAACCAAAGGGTTAATGACTGTGAGCACCATTAGCACCCATCCCACGGCAAAGATGATTAAGAAAAAGCCAAACTTCCAATCACGCTCAAAAAGCAGGTAGTAGACACCAACCATAGCCATAGGCAAAGCGACGTTTTCTTTGCACAAAAGTGCCACAAACAAACCCGCAAACACCCAGCGCTTATCTTTGATAGACAGGCCATAAAGCGCCATGCTGAGATACGGCACTGCCAACATAATTCTTCTTAATTCCAATAGTCCAACCTGATGCAAAGATGGATTGAGAAAGAAAGCTAGGGCAATCAGTGGAGCCAGTGTCGGATGTTTTTGACGAACGATTAAATATAGAAAAAAGCCACCGACGGCTAAACCAATAGTTTGTATGAGGGAAAATACACGAGGGTCAGGCCAAATATATAGGGCTGGTGCTAAGAGGACAAAGTATGGGGTAAAGTGCCCCCCCATGATTGACCGCTCTTCGATGGTGTAATAAATAAAACGGCCGTTTAACGTATTCCACATACCCTGAATAAACCGATCCAAGTCAGAGGAGCGCGTGTCAAACGTGGCATATTGTCTGGAAATCAATCCAAATATGACAACGACAAAAATCACCATCATCAAATAGATACTCCACTGAACCCAAAATGTTTGAACCCATGAATATCTTTTGGCAAAATCATTTACCATACGAGATTTCTCTTTATCAATATTTAATTGGTGACTTAGGTGCAAGTGTTCAGGGGTTTATGGCGCCGTAGGTTAAAGTCACATTATTCTTCTCAATACCTAGTTTACGAAACTTTTCTTAAAAAGTTGTGAATAATATCTGTAGATATTGTGTAGATATTGTTAACATAATTTATAGGCGTATCTTGCAAAAGATTAATAGTTCCCCTCTATACTTTTTAATTATGTCTGAAGAACCCATTATTATTGACCAGCAGACCAAAGAGTCTGATACAGTACAGCAAGTAAAAAATAAAACCGTAGTGGTCGCTAAAGAAATTCTGCCACCAACATTGATTTTAGTGCCTTTATTGGAACGGCCGTTATTTCCTAAAACAATGGCCCCTGTAATCATCACCGAAGAAGCCTTAAAGGCAACAATCCTAAAAGAAGCCAACGAAAACAACCTAAAACATTTGGGGCTCATTCTTATTCGGTCAGAGCAAGAAGGTATTACTGCCGATTACCCTGAAAGCGGCGAGGATTTTTATCAGGTAGGCATCTCAGCCAAGATTATGAGAATGTCACCGCCCAAACCTGGCGAGCCACTGCAAATACTCGTCCAGGTCATTGACCGCTTTAATCTGAAAGAAGTTATTACGGGAGGACCGGTTTTCCGCGGCAAAGTTTCACATTGGGACGAACCAGAATTTGATAACAACGAAGAGCTCAAAGCCTATTCCGTTTCTATCATCGATGCGATTCGAGAACTTGTAGCATCTAACCCCCTTTTTAAGGAAGGTCTCTCATTCCTATTAGAGCGCATGAACGTCAATGATCCTGCCACACTCGCTGACCTTTCTGCCTCAATGACCACATCAACAGGTGAAGAACTACAGCGCATCTTAGAAATCGAGAACATTCGGGAACGCATCGAACAGGCCTTAATCTTAATCAAGCGTGAAGTTGAGATTTCTAAAATAAAGGCTCAAATAAGTCAACGTATAGAAAATAGGGTCTCTAAACAACAGCGAGAGTTCTTTCTTAAGCAGCAGCTTTCTGAAATTAAAAAAGAGCTTGGCCTTCAAAAGGAAGGATCGGAAACCGAGGCTGAAAAATACCAACAGCGACTCAAAGAACTGCACCTTTCAGATGAAGCCCAGCAGCGAATTGATGACGAACTTGAGAAACTGCAGGTTCTTGAACCCTCATCACCCGAATTTAACGTCACGCGCAACTATCTTGATTGGCTAACCACCCTACCCTGGGGCAAATACACGGAGGACAATTACGATATCCAAAAAGCATCTCAGGTGCTTGATGATGACCATTACGGGCTTGAAGATGTCAAGCAGCGCATTTTAGAGCTTATCTCAGTAGGCATAATCAAAGGGGATTTAGCAGGCTCGATCATCTTGCTGGTTGGCCCTCCCGGCGTTGGTAAAACATCAATTGGACACTCTATTGCTCGGGCGTTGGGGCGTGAATTTTACCGCTTTTCCGTTGGTGGCATGCGTGACGAAGCTGAAATCAAAGGGCACCGCCGCACCTATATTGGTGCGCTGCCAGGTAAGTTTATTCAGGCCATGAAAACAAGCGGCACCGCAAACCCCGTCATTATGATTGATGAAATCGATAAAATTGGGGCCAGCTTTAGGGGTGATCCAGCTTCTGCCCTACTTGAAGTGCTTGATCCAGAACAAAACAAAGAATTCCTAGATCATTATTTAGATGTACGATTTGATTTGTCAAAAGCGTTGTTCGTGGCTACTGCTAACCAATTAGATACAATCCCAGCCCCCTTACTCGATCGCATGGAAATCATTCGCCTTTCGGGCTACGTTTTGGAAGAAAAACAAGAGATTGCTAGAAATTATCTCCTCCCCAAGCAGCTTAAAGAACACGGCCTCAATCCCGAACACGTGTCCATCTCTGATGATATTTTGCGTGAGGTGATTGATGGGTACGCTCGGGAAGCCGGTGTTCGGAATTTAGAAAACAATCTCAAGAAAATTTTGCGCAAATCCGTCATGAAGATTGTCCAGGATGAGGTTGAAAATGTCGAGATTGACGCGGATATTCTACCAAAATGGCTTGGGCGTCGTGTTTTTGCTCAGGAACAGGCTTTTGAGAAACCGCGAATTGGTGTCATTCAAGGCCTTGCCTACACTTCATTGGGCGGTGCTACCCTGCACATAGAGTCTATTCCGGTACCAGCCAAGGGCCCCGGATTCAAACAAACAGGCCAATTGGGTCAAGTGATGGTGGAATCTTCAGAAATTGCCTACACTTACATTCGGTCCATCTTAAAGGATAATGAAGCAGCCACTGAATTTATCAACACTCATTTGATCCATCTTCATGTACCAGCCGGGGCAACACCAAAAGACGGCCCTTCTGCAGGTATCACCATGGCCTCGGCCATTTACTCATTGGCCACCCAAAAAGCACCCATTGATAAGGTGGCCATGACGG
>JBCCFD010000016.1:0-37964 GCA_039029915.1 Chloroflexota bacterium | reverse complement strand
TTTCCGTTCTGTATGATTTATAAAGCTTTTCATTGCTTATTCCCCTTACCTATTGCTCTTTCAAGCTCAGGTGAATTTGTAACCAAATCATTTTGAAGCCCCCACAATAAAGCTCTTTTTGTTATTGCTGAGTTAACAGGATTCTTTGAAAATACGGATTTTGATTTAAAGAATTGATTGAGGCTCTTTTTTGGTAATCGTTCCCAAATTGAGCAAATCTTTCTCATCAATCGTTCGTCTTTTTCATCGTTTGGTTTTATCGAAACATTGATTGAATTTACAGAATTTTGCACCGGTGCTTGAACCGGTGTTTCTTCATCTGAAACCGGTTCTGCACCGGTGTTGAGGGGGGTATCTGGTTCATCCGGTGTTTGCACCGGTGCCACCTCTGGTAAATCACCCCCCCCGCTTGGGTGGTGTTTAGGTGGTGACACCACCTTATGAACCGGTTCAGATTCACCCAAAACGATAGTTTCTTCAATAGGGGTTTCAATATTCCAGTATAAACGGATAAGAGGATCAATTAGCTCATAAATCGGTCCCAACATTTCCTGAATTACCGCCCTTAACTGACGTTCGTAAAAGGCATCTAATTGACCTTTGAAAATGGCAAAAACAATCAATGAAGCCCCAACCAGCAGCGCAATAATGGCAAGGGTAGGGAGCTGAGGGGATTCAATGAAATCCAAAAGTGTATTTTGCACGCGATCGCCCGCAGTTAAAGCAGGAACGGCCGTTGCAGTGGGTAAGGGGGTAAAAGTCGGGATCGGTGTAAATGTAGCCTGAGGCGTATATGAAGGGGGGATCGTTTGGGTTGGCAACGGCGTTTGAGTTGGTAATGAAGTGTGTGTTGCTTCAGGGGTATAGGTTGCCGGTTGGGTTTGGGTTGGCAACGGCGTTTGAGTAGCAACGGCCGTTTCAGTTGCCTCAATCGTTGGGGGTGAGGTATCAGCGGCCGTTGGGGAAGGGGCAACCGTGATCCTTTCGGTTGGTGCTAATGTTGGAGTGCTTACCATCTCGATTTGAAATGTTGGCATTATTGCGGTTGGAGCTGCTTCATTTGCATTGCTACCAAATGGATTGATGAGCAAGAAAGCAACCACCAAAACAGCAACGATCCCAATGAGCAAACCGGCAAGGCCATTTGATTGATCTGCTTTTAATTCTTTTTCCTGATCTTTGAACATTTCAACATCCTCAAGTCCATAAAATTCTTTATCCATCATTACCCCCTGTTCTCAATACTGAGGTCAACCAGGCGGTAATAAATAGGCACAGAAACAGGATTAAAAGAATCACCGTTCCTATACCTGCATACTCAAAAAACGCTTTTAAGATTTCCATTTTCTGATCCTTTAAATTTGATAAACTAGTTGAGCGGGAAGTTCTGATCCTCCCGTGGTGGTGATCATGGTTCGGATGATCACCACCAACTCAAATTTTTTATTCGATGTCAGTTATCTGTAAATATTCCAACCTACTGATTTGTAAGGTTGAAACCCAAAACCAAAGCTATATAAAAATGACCTTTCGACCGTTGTCATTTCACCAAAAGTTACAAATAGGGAATCAAACGGCGCCGGGTCTTTTTTCAGGTGATCCATTGCCAACCAATCTTGAAAATCCCATTTGGTATTGAGCTGATCCCAAATTTGAGCCAACTTGTTTTGCTGATCGTTTTGGCACAATGAACCACCAATCTTTTTGATGATTGCGGTCAACTGCTTATCGGTTTTCTTGGGTTCGCAAATTTCCAAATTTAGATGCTCAATCCAATAATCACGTGAACCGAATTTCAAACGGCCGTTGATGAAAACAACGTCATTTGCTTGGGTGGTGTATTGCTGGAAAGACTTTGTGCCTGTTCTCGATGGAATTAAAAAGAGGGTTTTGATCCCATCGAATCTAAAACGTTTCAAGGCATCGTTGAGCCAATACTCAGCCTTGAATTCACCGGAGTAAGGCGGGTTGCACCAATTCCAGCCAATAGGACTCCATAAACTCAATAAGCCGTTATCCTCAGCCGTTAAGAACTGATTACAAACATTAGGGCCAGAGGCAGCAACATCAAGCCTTATATCAAAATGGGTTTTGATGCCTTTTAATAATTCGGGATCGGTTTCCCATTTTTGGTTAGAACTTGAGAACATCAGTTGATTGTTCATGATTGCCCCTTTTTCAACATCATTTTTTGGGTAACGGCCGAAACTTCGCTTTTGATAGCTAGCTGCTTTTGGTTCACAAAATCACCAATTTGTGGGAGCTGCATTGCTTCTTTTTGTTGCCGATTCTGTAAAGACTCAAAAGCTCTAAAAAAATGTGCGCGATCTGGCATTGGGGTTTCACTGTCACATAAATAACGCCAACCCCCAACGGCCTCAACAGCCTTTGCAACCATAGGGGGAAAATCAGGGGTTCTATTTCGGCCGTGACTGCTAAAGGCTTTAGATACCAATTGCCAAGCCTCAAAAGCCGATGGTGTTTCACCGTTTACTTTTGAAATGATTTCAGCCACACTTTCACGCAATTCAGCAATGGTTGGAAACCATTTGTTATTAGTGATGTGATGCAAAACGGCCGTTTTTAATAATTCGGGTTCAATATCAGCCAAACCCAATCGGTAAATTTTTTCAGTATCTTCGTTAAAATTGGCATTGGGGTAAGCTGCCAAAAGAACGATCAAAACATCCTCAAAGGTTGAATTACCATCACTCATTGTTGGCCCCTCTTATCTTTTTTAGTCGCTCTAAGGCTGATTGATTGGAGCTTTGACCATTAGGTGAACGGCCGTTTTTATGCTGATTCAGCTTTTCCCAAATCAAACCTTTCCAATCGTTCTCCATCGAAAGCTCAATGATGTATTTCGATTTGTCGAAACCGTGTTCTTGGCACTTGTTCAATTGTCTAACTGTCGAATTTGGTGTGAGCTTGTTTTTTATGGTTTTCCGGTAATCAACCCACTCAGCCCAAAGTTCTAAAAATTCGGCCGTGTTAAGCTCCGGGTAAAACTCAGCAATGAGTTCATAAGGCTTTGCTTTTTTGGCTTTCTCAATTTTCAGTTGGTGCAAGGTGGGTTGATTTCCCCTTGACGGTTCCCCTGACGTTTCTATTGACGGTTCTAATGACGGTTTGGGTAAAACAGTTTTACCCCCCTCAGTCAAATTTTTTGACCCCTCAGAGTCAAATTTTTTGACCCCCTCAGTCAAATTTTTTGACCCCCCTTTTTCAATTTTGGGGGGTAAAATTTTTATACCCCTCTTTTTCTTTTTACTGCGTTCAAATGGGGGCCGATCTGGTAAATTTTCAACGATGATTTGAAAGTGATTTGTACCGCTTTCATGAAATCCCCGATGTTTCAAAACGCCACTTTCAACCAATTTTTTGGTGATTGAGATCACGCTTTGACGAGTGTAACCAGTTTTCCAAGCGGTGTAATCGTAAGATGGAAAAATATTGTTGCCGGTATCATCAGCATGATCGGCATAGGCCAGGGCAATAGCTTTTTGATTCTTTGGCAGATCTGATTTGTAAACCTCCATCATTATCAAAATGCTCACTGAATCACCCCCAAGAAAGGCAACGTTTCCTGATCCCGTTGGTGCAAACTTGCCAAAACCAGATCAATGAAATAGGGGTACAAGTTGCCGTTGTGAATTGTCCAAAATAAGCCTTGCCCCTTTTCGAGATTTTCAAGGGTTGGCGCATGAGGGGATGAAAGCGGGATCGGCTTTGGTGGAGATGTAAGCCAACCATTAAACCGGTAAACATCCCATTGATCCCAAACTTGATATAAACAAAGATCGCGGGAAAGTTTCTCAATTCGATTTAAAACAACTTCAGTTGGGTCAGGTGCTTGAACAGAGGTTGTTGAATAATTATTCATGGTAAACCCCCACAAGCTCATTTTGAACCGGATAAACGGCCGATCTTGAATTGATCAACTCGTTTAAATCATCTTCATCTGTGACCAATTGAAAACATTTTGAAAGGCTTAATTGGGGTTGAGCATGAAGGAGCTGAGAGATTTTTTCAGCAATTGATTTTGCTTCTTTCAGCTCATCTAAAATCTGGGGAGCATCAGGATCACCGATGAATGATCCTCTTGTTTGATTATTGATTGCATCACTTAATGCCTGAACAGCTTTGCCACCAAAATGATTGATGGCAGTACCAAGCACGAAAGTAAATCTTTCTTGAGACATAGTAGTCATGTTGGATTTTTCCTTATGCTTGAGGAAAGGTAATCAGTAGGGGGTTTATTGTGTTGCTAGTAAAGCCCATTACTAACAACTAAACCCCCAAAGGATTAAACGCTTTCCTGTTAAATAAAAAACCGCTTCATTGTTCGACCTATCCAAAAACCAAGCAAATGAACTTTGGCGAGTTGTTGAACAGGTGGCCTCGATAGGCCGAATAATGAAGCGGTTGATTAAACGAATTAAATTTTTAAACCTGTTCTTTCAGCCTCGCCAAAAGCTGATTAAATTAGGTAGCGTTATCGCTACTTATTAGGTTCCTATATCGGAACCTAATAACAGACTAACAGACGGTTGAAGTGTTGTCAAGTTCGATTTTATTTTTCACCCTTGAATGGGTTACTATATGCTTATGAACAGACTTTTGACAGTGACACAAGCCGCTCATGAAATGGGGCGAACCACAACCTCAGTTAGAAGAGCAATCAGACGTGGTACTCTAAAAGCTGAAAAAGTTGGTTCAGTCTGGATTATCATCAGAGATGACCTTGAAGAGTATCTAAATAACCCGCCTAAGCCTGGCCCTAAAAAAGCGGCTGAAGAATCAGAGTCATAATTGCCAACCAAGCCACAATCAAACCTGAAACACATAAACAAAATCCCAAACCGGCCGGTTGATATTCCGACCGATCATTCTCGTTAATATTTCGATCTGCCATGTTGATTTTTCCTTTTTGATAATTAGGGTATAAGCCCAAACCCCTAAAAATTATCAATATCCTTAATCAATATATTTCTTGATTTAATCTTTCCATTTTCACCTCTATACCTTCTGACCAAACCCGCCGTTTCCAGCTTGTTAATGTGATGATCAACGGTTGCCGTTGATGTTTCTGGCAACCCGATCCCCGTTGCAATTTCCCGTGTTGTTGGTCGAATGTTGAAATTGGATTTCATGTAATCTTTGATGAAATTTAAAATCAGCTCACCTTTGTTTTCATACTCCTGAATTTCTGTCATGTTTCCTCATCGATTGAGTATCTTTTTGCACCAACTGAAACCATTTTTGTTATGGCTTCATTTGTGCAAAAAACAAGATCGGTTGCCTTGTCTGCTATTTCATCTTGAAGATACTTAACATTTATTGTTGAATTTTTTAAAAGCTGCCTGATCACCCGGCCGTTGTGCATCGAATCGTAAAAAGCATCAATGCTTTTATCCCTCGCTTCTTTGGCGTTATCAGGCCAGCGGAATGACCAACTTTCCCTTTCGAGCAATCTATAGCCCTCCGATCCGTAATCAAACAGATCAGTGGCGATTGCTTTCAATGCGTTGGGTTCCATGCCTGATCTCGAAAGTTTTTTCAAGTGCCTAATTTCTAGCAATAGGATGTGGAGTAAATAACTTGCCCGATCACGTTCACCTGTGGCTGATTCCGGCCAAGGTCGTGGTTTTGTCATTTCCCCTTACCTCACTTCTTTATTTCCTAATTTTGCTCTTTTCCTGCTGCAATTTTGCATAATCTTTCAAGCCTGTTTTGGCCCTTGCTTCATCCCCTAAAATTAGGGGCAATCCCAAACCCGCCATGACCACAAATAAAATCACCGGCAAAATAAAATGAATTGTGGAAAGTAAAAGCATTGCGAGGATGACCCCCAATGAAACCCATTTCCACGTCATGACATGTTTTTGATTGCCGATCCTGTTGATTGCTACGTTGTAAACAAACCCAATCACCAAACCCACACCAAACAAAATCAGCAAATGATTGTATGAGAGATAAAACGAAACTTGGGTTCCTCCCAATCCCGTTTGACTACCGGTTAGAGTCCCGATTGTGAAAATCATAAAATTGCCCCTTTATACTAAAAATGATTGTTTCCTTATGTGGTGGTTTATGCCTTTAGCCCAAAGGCGTACCACCATTTTTTTTAAATATGTCTATTGTTGGAATTCCTACGCTCATTGAAGTTTTGCCAGAATTTGGCAATTTTGTTTTTGCTAATAGTTCAGAAATAAACGCTAAAAATTCAGAAAAGCGTTTAAGGTATTTTGTTAAATTTGTGAATGATAGTGATTTTTTAATCACCCAATTAACGGCAAGCTATGTTGATCAATATGTTGTTTTCATGAAGGTTAATAAGTTGCGGCCGAAAACTCAGCACAATAGAGTTTCAGCTTTAAAATCATTTGAACGTTTTTTGATGGAGCGTTATCCACAATTTATAAAAAAATCATTTGCCTCACATGTGAAAATAAAGCTACCAAAGCCTAAGCCAGGCGATAAGCTGCCCAACAAAAACCATGTTGAAAAAGTTATGAATTTGATCCCTAAATTACTAAAAGGGACCGCGCGCGATATTCGAGATGCAACAATATTTTTGATGATTCTCGAAACGGGGATAAGACGCTCCGAATGCGTATTTCAGGAAATAGAGGGTTTGCATCTTGACCAAGAGCCGATGGATACCCAACTTGGAACAATTTACAAAGCCGTATTGACTCATGCCAAAAGCGCCAATACAAACCCTGATGCTTGGGTTATTGATTACAACGACAAATTAAAACAGGTGATTGAAAAATGGCTGAGTGTTAGACCTCACCCACTACGTGATCCCGGCCGTGTATTTGTTGGTGTGGTTGGCAGGCCCTTGGGCAAGCCCATGACCCCCGATGGTATCAACTTTGTTTTCAAGAGGTTGTGCAAGTTAGCAGAGCTACATGAAAGGGAAATAACGCCGCATAAGCTCAGGCATTATTTTGGTCAGAGGGTTTTAGATTTAACCGGCAATCTTGAATTAACTCGCCAACGGTTAAGACATGCTGACATTAAATTAACTTCAACCACTTACGCGCATCAAGACGAACGGCGGCGTCAATCAACTGTTGGCATTACCACTTTCTTAAATACCCTAAAATTCCAATTTGATGAAGAGTAAAACAAGTAAAAAAAAACCGCCTGTTCAACTTTGAAATTGAAAAGCGGTTTCAGTCAGGTATAATGTCAGTATGGGATCGGAATTGTAGACTAGTAAGTTCTCCAAAGACAGTTCTACATTGTTTTTCGTAGAACTAACGGCTCTGAACCGTCTAGTCCAGGTTCGAATCCTGGTCCCGCAGTATTACTCCCCTCTTTCTAACAAATTTATTCATCTAAGTGCTCCGAATTTTCTAAATTGAGAACCCCGTTAGATAAAAGCTTCGAAACCTCAAGGAAACGAAGTTTATCGCCTTTGTTATGTTCAAAGCCGGAACTTCGTTTCACTTAAGCGACCTAATAAAGGCGACTAATTCAGGGTAAATATCGGGAGCTGGCCACATATGGTAGCGATAATCGCTTTCTCGCGCCCAAATTTGAGCGCCCCCATCCGGCATTACCCATGGAGAATATCCCGACACAATTTCTGAATTCGGATCAACTATCGAATTGAAGATATATTTTTCATCAGCGACTATCGTAGGGCCGTCTTCCAAATGAACAATAGACCCATAAAAATTAAGCAAGCTAGGGCCAACCGACCCTGAATGCCCATCTAAATTATGACAGGCTACACATCCAAACTCCCGTGCCCAATATTCGCCATTCTTAACCGAAATCTCTTGGTAGACTGCGTTTAGATCTTTTTTCACCAAGTGTTCAATTTCTGACTGAGCCTTTCTTTGAAGAGAATAAAACTGGGCGACCTGTCTAAATTGGAATGTAACAATGATCATTAGCAAAATAAAAACTACGAGCAATTTCTTCTTATTCAGGCGAAACAGCCCAAATGCTATCATTCCAACCAGCAGCAAAACATATGGATATCCCTTT
The DNA here is from genome assembly GCA_039029915.1 of Chloroflexota bacterium. GTDB lineage: Bacteria > Chloroflexota > Anaerolineae > Promineifilales > Promineifilaceae > QQUD01. The sequence continues at coordinate 29,957 of JBCCFD010000016.1, read as the reverse complement.
AAAATAAAGGTTTGATATGGTGAACGAAGCGGCATGCTTGGCAGGGAATTTAAATATTCATATTCATCGCTTAAATCATATAAAAATGACAAATCTCTTACAAACATATCGCACGGTTCTGACACAATTAATCCACTACTTGTTTTTTGGGCAAAGATTAAATAATCACTGCCACTTCCATAACTAGGGGGACAATTAAATGAGCTATCAAGCATGATAATGTGTGTTTGTTCAACACCCTTCCACGACTCTTTAACTTTAATGGAAATATTATTGCCAAGATGAGCGTTTTTAAAAAATCGATAAGAGAGTCTTCTATAGCTTAGACTAGGAAATCGAGACAAAATTCTACTACTTAAAGTTGCTGAGCTTCCTTGGACAGTGCCCACAAAAACGGCGTCGTGAATTTCATAATTTTGTTGTGGTAGTGGATCAACAAATGCACATGAGCAAGCCGAAACATTTTGGGGAAACCTTAGGGAAGCACCAAGCAATGAGACAACGAGAATGAATCGCCAAATTTTATATTTCATCATTCCCCATATATTTTAAGCTTTGTGTCAATTGAAATTATCGAAAATAGAAGCTTATTTCTAATTTGGATCGTTTCCTGATCGCCTGCGCTTTAACCTCTTGAGCGTAGGTCGAAAAGTTGTGTAATTTATCGAATCGTTTTGCAGATTGCGGTGCTTATTCCCCCTTGCTGTTTGAATCGCCCTACATTTTTTCAATCGAATAGCGCTATTTTGACCAATGCCTGCATTTGCAAAACTGCGGACTCAAAGAGGTTATTTTTTTATGAACATTGGAAAACATGTGAAGGTTGTTTGTTTGTGGTTAATGATTGCTTTAATGGCAAGCTGGATAATAGGCTCTACCTCTCGCCCGCTGCTGGCGGAGCCTGCCGGTGGCACAACAATTGTGGTGAATTCCTCAGCCGATTTAGCGGATAGTGTGAACTTTGATAACCATACCTGCACATACACCAGCGGTGCCATTTACTTCCCCGCTGGCGATGGCAATTGCACGCTTCGTCGCGCTATTTTAGAAGCAGGCGTTCGCCCGGACACCGATCGTCCCATTCAAATTGTGTTTGACCTCAAAACCAATGACCCCAACTATGATTCAACTCTCCAAGTTTGGGAAGTGGAGATTGATGAATCATATGTGTGGGAACTAGATCGAGACAATATCACGGCGGATGGGGGTCAGGTCACCATTGATGGGAATACACAACCCAACGGCCGTTCCACCGGACCCAAAATCATCGTTAACACCAATCGAGACAACTTAGCCACATTCGGCCGTTCCTTAGAGGTGCGCACATCCAATAACACCATCCGCAACCTTGCCTTTATTGGTGGTGGGCAAATTATCCTTTACGAAGGCGACAACACCATCGAGCGGAACTGGATGGGTGTCACCCCAGATGGCTCAGGACTTTCCTTAGCTTCAACCGCGTCGAGCCAAGCAGAGCGCTCAATGGCGCGAGGTGGCATCATCATGCCCAACGAAGATTCTGACAATAATCTCATCAAAAACAATCTTATCTTGGGCGCTTCAGAACGAGCAATTCGCATCACTAGCGGTGGAGACAATAACACCATCGAAGCAAACTTTATTGGCACAAACGCCTCTGGCGAGGTGCCAGCTCCGTTTGATAAAGGCATCAACTGCACGCGCAACGTCGATTATGACAGCAGTTTATGGTACGGGGGGCGCGGCATTCAAGTAACTGGTGATGAAAATACGGTGATTAATAACCGAATCGTGGGCTTGCATGTGCCACAAGCCGCCAACGACACGCCTCCTATCGCACTGGAGATTGCGGGTGAAGGCAATGAAGTCACAGGCAATATTATCGGACGAGATTTTGATGGAAATGACGTGGGTGTTTGTGGTCAAGGCATGCTGCTTCAAGGGCATGAGCTTCTCGTTGAGAACAATACGATTATCCACAGCCGAAATGGGTTTGACCCGAATGATGACGGCACTGATTTTGATTCAGCCATCATTACCCAAAGCTTTGAAAACGGCAGCAATAAGTGGATCACCGTTCGCAACAACATCATTATGGATAATGATGAAGCAACCCATCCTGACCACGCCTACCGCTTTGCCTCACCGGGTGTACCTGTTGAGCTACGTCAATTTAACCCTGCGAAAGTCACAAGCATCAACGGCACGACCGTTTCTGGCACCCAAGGGGACGATGCCGTCATTCCGGGACCTACAATCATTCCGGCTGACTGTGATAACTGTGAGATTTATTTATATGCTGATGACCTAGACGGCCGTATTGAAGCTCACGAACTGCTCGGCACCGCGACAGCGGATGGCAATGGGAACTGGTCTGCAACCTTGTCACGGCCGTTAACCGACGATGAAGGTTTGCGCACCCAGAGCATGGCTAACCAAAATGGCGTCATTCATAACTTCGGCGCAGGCACAACCAGCAAGCTTTCTGATACCCTATATCTACCTGAACAAGCGCCGACCAGCGTTACCATAACTGGCCCAACAACGGGTAAAACGGGGACTGAATACGCCTTTACCATCACGGTTAATCCTGACGATGTTTCCCTACCGCTTGACTTTACAATTACGGGCGATCTTGATCCTATCCAAGCAACACTAAATGATAATGTGGCCGTCTTAACCGTCACCTGGAACACAACTGGCACCAAGACCTTCACCGTGACCGCCAGTAATGGGGTTGGCTCAAGCGTGATGGACAATCATACTATCGAGATTAGCGAACCAGATGACCCAAGCGACACAGATTTTTTGATCTACTTACCGCTTATTAATCGATAAAGATACGGTTGCTGAGTTTTTTAAGATGTTTGATAGTAACGACGTTTTTTGCGGCGAATCTTGACAAGATCGGATGGTTTACAGGGGATAGCACCAAGAGAAACGGCCGTTTCTCGCAAATCAGCCGTCACATCGTAATGGTCTCGATGAAAACGATGATGCGGCAAGCCCATTTTAATGGCAAAGTTGTGCAGCTCGTCATCAGACAGCTCATCTGACATTAAATGGCAATAAAAACGGCCGTTTTTCTCAATGTATGCATCATCGATAAATACAGTCATAATTCGTCAATCTTAACAGATTCATTGGAAACGGAAACAGAATTTTACAAAAATTCATAATAAAAAAAGGCCATTTTCTCTTTAGAAAATGGCCTTTTTAGCTTCTTCAATTTATAAAAAATTTAGTTGACAACGGCTTGATTCTGATTGATCAGACTTTTAAGCGTTTCAATTAAGTCTGCGCGGCCAATCGGTTTAAAACGGTAGCAGTTCGCACCAGCTTCAAGCCCCTCTTGCTCAGCGGTGAAGTTCGTTTTCCCACTGAACATCATAATCGGCAAATCGGCCGTTGATGGCTGCTGCCGTAAAATTCGGCACACTTCTAAACCATCCATTTTGGGCATCATTACATCCAAAATCATGACATCGGGCACGCTTTTCTTAATACACTCCAATGCTTCTACGCCATCCATGGCCGCAATAACATCAAAGCCAACTGGCTCTAACATCATTCTCATTAAATTTTGGGTCATTGGTTCATCATCAACGACTAGTACGGACCAACTCATAATTTCTGCTCCTGTTTTGAAGTTGCCTTGCTCCAAATTTCAATTTGAAACCGACGACTTTCAAAGGCTCCAATGTTGCGGTAACTATCAATAGTATGCTTCCTCAACATCTCATTGCATCTTACCGTTTTAGAGCAATTTCCAATGTTTGCTTATTCTGATCGTGATTTATAGCATCAGTATGGGGAGCACGATGTGAATTTGCCGAAAATAATTGATTGACTGTGCTGGCTGGCTACCCCACAACGAAATCTCATTTCACGATATCGCGTAAGTTGGAAAACACTTTAGCGAGAAAAAACGGCCGTTGCTGTAAAGTAATTCACAGAAGATTTTCTAAATTTGTGCATCTAAAGTGGGGATTACTTGCAGCCAAACAAAAACAAATTCATTGAATTAGCCCCAAATTACTCCATCCTGATAAACAAAATTTACACTCAGGTCCTATTTTATACGGCTGACCCTATTTTTTAACTTCTCCTTTACTGTTCAATCACCCCTTGCCAGTTAACCTAACCAGAAGACAAACTCGGTTAGTGTTCCAAGTTTCTAAATTGAAAATCAAGATAGATAAACGCTACGGAAACTCGAGGAAACGAAGTTTTTTGCCATCGCTTTATCTAAAGTAGGCCCTTCGTTTCAATTAAGAGCAGAGTGATGGAAATCTTATGAAACGTGCCGCTTGGCTTATTGCTATTTTATTTATGCTAGTTCTGTCAGGTTCGTCCTTCTTTTTGTTTGCCCAAACAGATGAGCCTGATTCACAACCTGAACCTACGCCTACACCAATCCCACTGCCGGAGCCTCAAGTTTCAATCGATTGGGCCAATATTGTGCTCCCCGAACACGCAGAGTTTCCGGCAGAGATGCAGCAGTTCACCCTTCCACCTGAACAAATACCTGCACCCAATACCCAGCCTCAAGTCGTCCCCATACCGGCACCCCAGGTTTCAGCCTATGAATATTCGAGCTATATTGTGGCACCAGGCGATACAATTTACGGGATTGCCCGTAAATTTGGAATTCCAGTTCAATCGATCATTAGCGCAAATCAGATCAGCAATCCTAATTTAATTCATACAGGGCTTGTACTTCAAATCCCAGTTGACGGATCAGCCCCAACCCCTCCCCCAGTTGAATCAGTTCCTGCACCAGTCCCTGAAAATGGTAGCTCATATACCGTTCGGGCAGGTGATTCACTGTACAGCATTGCCCGGCAGTTCAGCATTACCGTGAACGCCCTCGTTCAAGCCAACCAGATTAGCAATCCATCCCTTATTTACCCGGGAACCGTTTTGACCATTCCGGGCGGAAGTAGTGCCCCACCAGCGCAACCTCAGCCACCTGCACCTCAACCACCGGCTCCAGAGCCAGCACCCCCCTCAAATGGCGGCACGACTTACCTTGTCAAGGCAGGAGACTCCCTCAACAGCATTGCTCGTCAATTTGGCGTGTCAGTTGATGCCTTGGCTTTTATTAATAATATTTCAAACTGGGCTGTGATTTATCCTGGACAGGTTCTAACCATTCCTAGCGCTGACTATGTGCCACCACCGCCAACACAGCTTCCCCCATCGGCCAGTGGATTTATTTGGCCCGTAAATAGTCGCGCTATTGTGCAAGGATTCCATGGGGGTCACCGAGCAATTGATATTGTCTTGCCTAGTGGCTCATCTGTTGTGGCCATTACAAATGGTGTTATTGAATTTGCTGGCTGGAATAATCATGGGTATGGCAATCTCATTGTTATTAATCATGGAAACAGCGTTCGCTCTCTCTACGCGCACAACAGCACCTTGCTTGTCGGTTTTGGGCAGCAGGTTGGGCAAGGAGAAACGCTCGCTTTGTCTGGCAATACCGGGCGGTCAACCATGCCCCATCTTCATTTAGAAATTATGTATGATACGTTTAGGCTGGTAAATCCTTGCGAGCATTTGCCTGGAGGCTGTTAAAAATCAAGGGGCAGCTTGCTAAGTACAAGCTGCCTACCTTCTTCTCTTTTTCCTTTTCTCTCTACTCTCTTCTAATGTCTTCAACTATCATTAGGGCATGAACAATTTCTATACCAAGGTGTACAAAGTTGTCCAACAAATTCCAAAGGGCAAGGTTACAAGTTACGGCCGTATTGCCAAAATGCTTGGTCATCCCAATGCAGCGCGAGCCGTTGGGTATGCGCTAAGCGCCTTGCGTCACCCTGAATCGGACAGCCCCTACACCTCAAAAACCGTTCCCTGGCACCGCGTGGTAAACAGTCAGGGACGAATTAGCATTAATCATCGAGAAACCACCGCCAATCGGCAAGCGCTCATCCTGCAGGAAGAAGGGGTCGAAATCGATCCGCATCTCAAAATCAACCTCGACCAACATCTATGGCAGGGGCTTCATTTGATGGAGTTAGATGATATTTTAAAAGAGCTGAGCTAAAATTCCCTTTGTGAAGCTTATCATTCAAATTCCATGCTATAACGAAGCTGAAACATTACCTGAAACAGTGGCTGACCTGCCTGATCAAATTTATGGCATTGATGAAATTGAGCTGTTGGTCATTGATGATGGGAGCGAGGACGAAACGGCCGTTGTTGCCCAAAAGCTTGGCGTCCATCATATCGTCAAGCATCCGCGCAATCTTGGGCTTGCCAAAGCATTCAAAACGGGTCTCGAAACCGCTCTTCGTTTAGGGGCTGATATTATCGTTAACACAGATGCCGACCATCAATACCCCGGCGAATATATTTCCGATCTTGTTGCCCCCATATTTGAACAAAAAGCAGATATCGTCATTGCAAATCGCCAAGTCGATTCCATTAAACATTTTTCGCCTATGAAAAAACTGTTGCAAAGAGTAGGCAGTTGGACAGTACGTACAGTCAGCAATACCAGCGTTCCAGATGCCGTCAGTGGCTTTCGTGCTTACTCACGTGATGCGGCCTTGCGGCTCAACATCTTAACTAACTTCAGCTATACGCTTGATACGATCATTCAGGCGGGCAAAATGGGCTTAACCATACTCAGTATCCCCGTTCATACCAATGGCCCAACACGGCCGTCACGCCTCCAAACAAGCATGTGGCACTTTATCAAAGCCCAAGCTAGCACCATCATACGACTCTATGCCTTCTACGAACCGCTGCGAACCTTTAGCTATATTGCCACCCCATTTATTTTTTCAGGGCTGGTGACCTGGCTTCGCTTTTTATATTTCTACATTACTCTTGATGGGTATGAAGGACTTATCCAATCTATTACAATCGGCACGGGCCTTTTGCTCGTTGGTGTTTTGATCTTTTTGTTTGGGGTACAAGCCGACGTTTCAAACAAGCACAGACAGCTCACCCAAGAAACCCTCTACCGACTCAAAAAATTTGAATACCAGCAAACAAAACAATCGTCTTAGATGGAGGAGATTATGTATGGATTCACGGGGAAGATTCTACACGTTGATTTAACCAATAAAATCATTGAAATCGAACAACCAACAGAAGAGTTTTACCGCTATTACATGGGTGGCAGCCTGATGGGGCTGTACTATCTTTGGAAAAACACCCCTGCCGGCACAGACCCCCTCGCCCCTGGAAACACCCTTGTTTTTGCCTGTAGCGCCGCTACGGGACTCCCCGTCAGCGGCCAAAGTCGCTGTACTGTTACGTGCAAATCGCCTAGCTCAGGTGGGGTGGCTGATAGCCAAGCGGGTGGGTTTTGGCCAAAAGAGCTCAAGCTAGCTGGTTTTGATGGCATTGTTGTAAAGGGGGCCTCAGACAAACCGGTCTATCTTTATATTAAGGACGGTGTGGCCGAACTCAGGGATGCGGCTCACTTTTGGGGTAAACAAACTTTTGAAGTAGATACTATTCTGCATAAGGAACTAGACGACAAGCGGATCGAAATCGCCCAGATCGGTCCAGCGGGGGAAAAGCTATCCAATTTTGCCGCCATCATGAATATGAGCAACCGCGCTTGGGGGCGAACTGGGGTTGGGGCCGTCATGGGTAGCAAAAAGCTGAAAGCAATTGTGGTGCGGGGCAATATTCGGGTGACGCCTGCTGATAAAGCAGCCATTTCTGCTATCTCAAAAATCGGCTCAAAAGGGTTCCGCGGCAGTGATATGGAAGAATTCGGCCGTTACGGTACTCCGGGAGCCGTCATGCCGCAAGATGCTGATGGTGGACTGCCAACCCGCAACTGGGACTCTGGCGTTATGGCAGAGGCAGAAATGCTAAGCGGAGAATATCTGTACGACGAAATTTTACGGAACGCCGATATTGGGAAACAAGATGGCAAGGGGCGTGATACTTGCTACGCTTGTATTGTGCGCTGTAAGCGCGTTGCCCAATCTGAGTGGAAAGAGAACAAAATCGTACCCGAATACGGCGGGCCTGAATATGAAACGATCGCGACCTTCGGCTCCTACTGCGGCATTTCTGACTTACACGCTGTAACCTATGCCAATCAGCTTTGCAATGCGTATGGGGTTGACACCATTTCCTGCGGAGCAACGATTTCTTGGGCAATGGAGTGTTATGAAAATGGGGTCATTACCAAAGAAGACACCGGTGGTATCGCGCTTAACTATGGCAATACCGAAGCAATGATTGAAATGCTAGAAAAAACCCTCAATCGAGAAGGGTTTGGTGATATTTTAGCTGACGGCTCTGCTAAAGCAGCCGATCGTTTGGGAAAAGGGCATGATTATCTGCTAACCATTAAAGGTCAAGAGCTACCGGCTCACATGCCTCAAGTCAAACGCAGTTTAGGTGTGATATATGCCACCAATCCATTCGGCGCAGATCACCAGTCTTCAGAACACGATCCCCTTTATGTAAAAGAATATTATGACAGTACTTACCATAAATTTTTAAATGAAATTGGTTTAAATAAACCCCAACCGGCAACGGCTATGAATCCTGAAAAAATTGAATTTGCCCTTAAAACACAGTATACGTACAGTGCCGCAGATACAGTAAGCGTTTGTCAATTTGTATATGGCCCTGGCTGGCAGCTATATGGTCCGGAAGATTTGGCAAGCTTAATGAGTGCGGCAACAGGGTGGAACATTACGGTCGATGAAATTCAAGAAATTGGCCGCAGGCGTCTCACGCTGATGCGGGCGCTTAATGCCCGTGAAGGACTCAATCGCGACCAAGATACACTTCCCAAAAAGCTATTCAAAAAAGCGCTTGAAGGGGGTATTTCAGACGGTATTCTAATCGAGGATGAAGAGTTCCAACTCGGTCTAAATTTGTACTATGAGCAGGCTGGATGGGATATTGTTACCGGCGTTCCAACCCGCGAAACATTGCAAAGCATGGATATGGGCTGGGTGGCTGATGATCTTGGTTTATAAATAGTTATCCGTTATTGGTTATTACTTTGTTACCAAAGTTTTTAAGTATTCCTTCTCTGGAAGAAGTTTAATTGTCTTTTGTAACGGAATATTATCAATCATTGAATAAGAGATAAGTAACTTGAGGTACAGTGATAAAAGGCATCGGTATCTCAAGTTATATAGTTAGGACTTACGCAAATAGCGATCACTGAGCCTGTCGAAGTGACTTTCTTAATCCTTCGACAGGCTCAGGGTGCGTAAGTCCTGATAGTTAATGACTTCAGAACAGTTAAATCTTAGAGCTGTTTGACACTTCGTATTGCCACACATCACTAGGGCCAGCAGCAAGATTAGGCATTTTGCTTCTGAATTCGGCCATGTGAGGTGTTTCAAAGTGTGCTTTTAAAGCATCGGCCGTTTCCCATTTTTCAAAAACCAAAAAAGTATTGGGGTCTTCAACATTACTGTAAAAATGGTATTCAATGCAGCCCTCTTCGGCTTGGGTAGCTTTAGCCATAATAGTCGTAACGGCCATTGCTTCTGCACGTTTTTCAGGCTGAATTGGAATTTTTCCGGCTACGATTAGCATTTCAATATCTCCTATTTAGGTTATTTGTAAATCGTCGTTAGTAATTAACCTGTCTTATTCTAAAATCGCTCTGATTCTAGATTGTTATGCTTTTTTGACAACCTTTTTACTCGAGTAGGGGATCAATTTTAACAGTTAAATGTTATGCGGCTGTTGGTTACACGTCAGCTTTTTTAGGGTCAAAAAGCCTATGCTAATTGTGCTTGCAATCTCGTTTAGGTCGTACCAAGAATGCCTACAAATTGGTACACCAAATGATTAGTCGCTTTTTCAAGTGTCGTGGCGCAAGGGATAGGTAGCGATTAAATTCGTTACTAGCTGAAACGGCCGTTATTTCCCCAAAAATCCGGCCGTTTCAGAAACCCCGCCATGATGTAAAAGCGACGCTCTGGGACAGGGCAGCCACCTTTCCTCCTTTTATAATTTCTGGCATCTTTTTTGGTGTCTTTAATTAGCATGGACTAACCTCCATCACACACACCCCTCGTTGTGCCGGCTTTCGGTTGAAAGCCGGCCTTTTTGTTTTCATCCATTGGGTCATGATATGATTCATCCTTGCAACATAGTCACCGCGTCTGGGGCAGATGCAGGGATGAATGACGTGCCGACAACGACTCATTCTGACGTACTGATTCGCTGATGGACGATATACTATTTTTGAAGGAGTGTAAGATGAATCTAACCATCCCCGTAGAAGCTGTCGCCACCTATCCTCTACCCGGCACCGTATTACCAAATGCCGTCAGGTTTAGCCCCGATAACGAGTGGATCACCTTTTTAGATAGCCAAGATAATAGTCTAACAAACCAACTTTACCGCCTGCATCTTGTTAGCGGTAAGCAAGAGCTCTTAGCCGATTCTGCTGACATCGGTTCAACGGAGGAGAATCTTTCCTTAGAAGCCAAGCTTCATCGGGAGCGTTTGCGCCAACGTTCATTAGGCATCACTCAATATGCGTGGGGCAAATTAGGTCACATTTTGATTCCACTCCCGACGGGGCTTTACATCCTCGATGAACCGGGACAATCTCTTCGTTTGCTGGTTTCTGCAAACGCTGGGACAATTCAAAACGGCCGTTTTTCACCGAACGGTCAGTTTGTCACGTATGTCCAACATGATGAGATACACCTTGTGTCAGCAGAAGGAGGCGCTAGCATTCCGCTTACCTTTGGCGCTAAAGAAGCTGGGAAAACGCATGGCTTGGCTGAGTACATTGCCCAGGAGGAGATGGGACGCAGGCAGGGGTATTGGTGGGCACCAAATAGCAGGATGCTAGCCTACACTGAAGTAGATGAACAGCATATTCCCATTTACCGTATCATGCACCTAGGCAAAGAGGCGGTTGGAGAATCGGCTCAGGAAGACCATCGCTATCCGTTTGCAGGTAAGCCCAATGCCAAGGTGCGCTTAGCCGTTATTTCGATTGACGAGAAGCAGCCGGTTTGGATGGATTTAGGAGATGATGAAGATATCTATTTGGCAAGGGTCTCATGGGCTGGAAACGGCCGTTTAATCGCCCAAATTCTCAATCGAGAGCAAACGCGCATTCAAGTCGTCTTGCTCGACCCAACGACTGGGGAAAAAAAGGTGCTGTTAGAAGAGAAAACTGATGTGTGGATCAATTTACACAACGAGTTTCGCGTGATCCCTCCTCATTCACAGCTCCCAGCTGGTGGCTTTATTTGGGCCTCTGAGAAAACAGGATTTCGGCATCTTTATTTATACGATTGGCAGGGGAATGAGTTACGGCCGTTGACTCAAGGTGAGTGGATGGTTGATGCACTTGCTGCAGTGGATCATAAAAATCAGCAAATTTACTTCACAGCAACCAAAGAATCACCTGCAGAAAAACATCTGTATCGCACCGGATTCTATGAAGCAGCTACAGAAAAATTAACTTATCAATCGGGCATCCATCAGGTAAGCCTGAATCTGGTTCAGCAATCCTTCATTGATATCACATCAAACATTGACGCCACGCTTTCCTTGTCAATCGTATCGCTAAAGCAGTTAAGAAAGCCCAAGCAGTTATTTGTTGCCACCGATTCTAAGATTGCTGAATATCAGCTCCGACCACCACAAATTGTCACCTTTCAAAACCGAACCAATGAAACGCTTTACGGTGCAATTTATCACCCACCGGCTCATTTTGGTCAGGGGCCTTTTCCAACAATCGTTTCCGTTTACGGCGGGCCGCACGCTCAACGGGTCACAAACCAATGGTTGTTAACAGCGGATTTACGCGCTCAGTTTTTAAGCCAACACGGTTTTTTGGTCTTCAAATGCGACAATCGTGGATCAGCTAGGCGCGGACTGGCCTTTGAGGGCCACCTAAAATATGACATGGGAAATCATGAAGTCATGGATCAAGTTGATGGTGTTCAATGGTTAGCAGGTCAGGGGCTAACTGATATCCAGCGTGTAGGCATTTATGGTTGGAGCTATGGTGGCTATATGGCGTTAATGTGTTTGGCTAAAGCAGGTGATATTTTTAAAACGGCCGTTTCTGGCGCACCTGTGACCCACTGGGACGGCTATGACACATGCTACACCGAACGATATATGGGCTTACCTCAGCAAAACCCAGAAGGTTATGAAAGAAGCAGCGTGATGCACCACATCGAAAGCATCACCGGGAACTTAATGATTATTCACGGGCTCATTGATGAGAATGTACATTTTCGTCACACGGCTCGCCTTATTAACGCCTTAATCAAAGCGCGAAAGCCTTATGATTTAAGATTATTTCCAGATGAACGCCACTCTCCCCGTGGATTACACGACCGTATTTATATGGAAGAGCAGATTAGAGATTATTTTGTTAAAACAATTTGAACGAAACATGGTTCAGCATTGAAAGTTGGCAAAACCCAATGAATTCTTTGGAATTTCAATGATTTTGTTGCCTAAAAAATAAATCTTACTAAGATAGCTATATTGAACTTACCGTTGTGTCGATCTCGTCAAGTACATCTTGCGGTGGATTTTGTAAATTTGCAGGTGTTCCTTCCAACTTATATTGATCAACTGACTGCTCAATTGCGAGATCGTCCATTCCACAGCCACAGCCAATCACATCGTACCAACGCATCAACTTGTTATCAATATCGATTCTTAATCCGTTTACACCTTGATCAGTTTGCCACATCCAAGAAGTTGTCATTTTGTTTAAGGACTCCTAATGCTTGATTATCCGATAAAGTATGCTCAGTTTGAATATGAGCGTCGCTTCCTGCTTTCCGAATTACCTCAAGATTTAGATCAAAATAAGGAAGGTCGTCTCATTGTTGATCGTTATATCAAAGGTTCAAACTTACGTTTACGAAAAATGGCAACGGCCGTTCCGAACACCTTTCAATACAAATTTTGCAAAAAAATTGAACCGCCAGATCGGTCACCACTCATTCGAATAATCACCAATATTTATCTAACTCAACAAGAGTATCAACTTTTCGTAAACCTACCCGCCCTGCCCCTGACCAAAGTAAGATACACGTTTTATCAAAATGGTGTTAGATATTCCATAGACGTTTTCAAAAATTTAAATCTTATTTTGTGTGAGATTGAAAAACCAACCCTAGAAGAACTGCTTGCCCTTCCTACGCCACAATTTGCAGTTGCAGAAGTGACCAATGAGCCAAATTATAGTGGCATCTTTTTGGCACAAAAGACAGCATCTTAATGGAACTAATAACGCAATTTGTCGCCCATGACAGCTACGTACTTGATTTAATATTTACTAAAGACAGCCAAACGCTCATTTCTGCGGGTATGGATAATCAAGTAAATATTTGGGATGTGCCAACTTGGGAAAGAAAAAAACAGCTCTCTCACCATTCAAAAAGCGTCAATTGTCTAGCTTTATCAAGTGATGAAACACGATTGGCATCTGGTTCATCAGATAATCAAGTTGTGCTTTGGTCTTTTCCTGATGGTGAACTCTTAAACACTTTTCAAGATAGAAAACAGGTTGTCTCCAATGTGGCCTTTTCTCATAACGGACAGGCTATTGGTCAAGTTTCATATAGTGGCCGATTTATGGTTTGGGATTTAGAAGGTCATCCAATTATCGGGGCCAAAGCTCAACCAAAAAACTTAGGCTCTATCGCCTTCCACCCCAAGGGGCATTTACTGGCTGTTTCGGGCATTGGTGGACACATTTATATTTATGCATTCCCAACGGGCGAATTGCTCAAAACATTAGCGGGTCATCATATTGCTGTTGGATCGCTTCAGTTTATTGAAAACGGCCGTTATTTGCTCTCATTAGGGTTTGAGCACTCAATTAAACTATGGGATGCTACAACCTGGCGCGAAACCAGAAGCATTTTGACCCCGTTAGGCACAAAGTCAGTGACTTTTAATAAGAACGAAACAACTGTCGTTTTGTTAAGGGAAGGCAAATTTCAGATTTGGGCCCTCCCTCGCTGGTCAGAAAGAGCCAGCATTCCAATCAAACCGAAATCATTATCAAGCGCGGCTTTTTCACCCAATGGCAAACTTTTAGCCATAGGATCAGCCGACAAAAAAATCAGAATTTATCGATTTTGACCAATATTGGCACAAATTTCTTTGACATACGTACAAAATAACATTTCAATCGTATTAATAGTAAGACAGTAATTGTAAAGAATATTCATTTGGTAACTACAGTGGACACAACATTATCAACCCAAACAAAATTTAAGGAAAGATACTTAGGGTTTCTACAATCAGAACTCAAACTTTCCAACCAAGAGGCTCAAACCCTCATTCAAAACACAATTTCGCTGATTCGAAGAGACTCAGTACCTTACCTCTTTCAACTGCCCGGCCAGCTTGTCTTCCAAGCTGTATCGGCAGTGGAATCTCCCTATAAACCTCGCAAATACTGTAAGTTGATCAATATTACCTTAACGCTATTTTCTGAAGATGACATCGCCTATCGACAAAAGCATGGCAAAAATGGTGTGCCAAAGCTAAGACAGCGACAGATCATTCGCATGGCAAACGAAGCGGCCAGCCAGGGTACACTGTTATCTATAGATGACTTTGCGCTTAGAATTTTTAACTGTGGTGCCCGCACGATTAGCCGAGATGTCAAAGAACTACAGTCTCAAGGAATACACATTCCTCTCAGATCTTATAGTCTTAACCAGTAATCCCAACAACCTTGAATAAGCCTCGATATCTATATTAGGATAAGCTGGCTGAGTAAGCTCACTCCCTTTTTCTCCCCTTTTTTCTTATAGGATTAGTGTGATCCACGCCCTTTTTTAGCTGCTTACACGCTGATATTCTCGCTTTGCTTTGCCTTCATTTAAACCTGCATTTAGGTAGGAAAAATAGCCCCTTTTCCCCCCTTCAATAGGTTTGACAGCCTATAACCGTTATGGTATTATCCACACGTTCCGTGCTTACATAATATTAAATTAAAATCCCCAAGCTAGCACGGTGTAAGGAGATTCCGAATGAGATCACGTACTGAGATGATGGTTGATCGCCTAAAGGATTTACAGGCTGGAACACCAGACATTGAGGCGTCGGCAGTTGTGAGCGTTGACGGTTTGATCATGGCGTCTTCGTTGCCTGCAGGCGTCGATGAAGACCGCATCTCCGCTATGTCAGCAGCTATGCTATCGCTCGGTGATAGAATTGCTAGTGAACTAGCTCGCGGTATCTTGGAACAAGTCCACATTCGAGGCACAGAAGGCATTATCGTTTTAAAAGCGATTGGGGACGATGCTGTATTAACCGTTCTCGCTCGCGCTCAAGCAAAACTGGGACTTATCTTCCTAGATATGGGCCGTGCGGCGGAAGATTTGGAACGCTTATTGTAAAACATGAAGCATAAATTCAAAGTAATACTGTTCTAAATGAAGTAAATTCAGGTGGGGCATGTCACCCAAAAGACATGCCCCACCTTTTTTTTGGGTACTTGATTTGTTTCCCAAAATTAGCAGTTACTGTATTTCAAAAATTTATTAGGGAGAGGTGAGATTGAGAGATTGACCCACATGGTCTCTCAATTTCTCGTTTTAGGTAAAGCTTAATGACAAAATATATATTTTTTACTGGTGGTGTTGTAAGTTCAGTTGGGAAAGGGGTAACAGCTGCAGCTTTAGGACGTCTTTTAAAGGCAAGAGGGCTTACAGTTGCGGTCCAGAAACTTGATCCCTATATCAATGTAGATCCAGGCACAATGTCCCCATACCAGCATGGCGAAGTCTTTGTCACTGAAGACGGTGCAGAAACAGATCTTGATCTGGGACACTATGAACGATTCATTGATATCAATGCCAGTCAGCTTTCTAATGTCACAACAGGTCGTGTGTATGCTGAGGTGATTGCAAGAGAGAGGCGCGGCGATTATCTTGGCGGCACCATCCAGGTCATTCCCCATATCACCAATGAAATAAAACGCTGTATTTATAATGTGGCCGAAACAAGTCAGGCAGATATTGTCTTAGTTGAGGTAGGTGGCACGGTTGGTGATATTGAAAGCCTTCCTTTCATGGAAGCACTGCGACAAGTTCGTTCTGATGTTGGCCGTAAAAATACGCTTTACGTACACGTGACTTTCCTACCTTTTATCGGAGCCAGTCAGGAACTCAAAACAAAGCCAACCCAACACAGCGTGCGAGAGTTGCGCAGCATTGGAATTCATCCCGATGTTATTATTGCTCGCGCTGATCACGATATCCCAAAAGAGCATATCAAAAAAATTGCGCTATTTTGTGACGTCAAAAAGCGGGCCGTTATTCCAGCTAAAACAAGCAAATTATTATACGAAGTACCACTCTCTCTAGCAGAAACTGGTTTAGATTCCTATGTGGTTGAACGATTGAAATTAAAACCAACTGCGGCGCCGGACTTATCCGAATGGCGGACAATGATTGCCGGTATGCGTAAGAAAAAACCGAAGATCAAGATTGGTATTGTGGGAAAATATGTCGAACTTCACGATGCCTATATGAGCGTTAAAGAAGCAATTTACCATGCGGGTAATGTCAATAATCGGGTGGTAGAGATTGAGTGGATTCATTCCGGCGCCTTAGAAAAAGACAAAGGCTGGGAAAAGTTTGATGCTTTGGATGGTATCGTTGTTCCCGGTGGCTTTGGCGAAAGAGGAATCGAGGGGAAAATTCGAGCCGCGCTTTGGGCCAGAGAGAAAAAAGTGCCTTATTTGGGGCTCTGCTTAGGGATGCAGGTGATGTGCATTGAGTTTGCACGGTCTGTGTTAGGGTTAGAAGATGCTAACAGCACTGAATTTGATAGCCAAACAGAAGATCCTGTCATTAGCTTGATGGCTGACCAGCACACCTTAGCCAATATGGGAGGCACCATGCGGCTCGGTGCGTATCCTTGTGATCTGAAAGAGGGGTCGCAGGCAGCAAAAGCATATAAGCTTGAAAAAATTGACGAACGGCATCGCCACCGCTGGGAGTTTAACAACAGCTATCGGGAAAGAATGGAAGAGGCTGGGCTAGCGTTTAGTGGTTTATCACCAGACGGCCGTTTAGTCGAAATCGCTGAAGTTGTTGATCATCCCTTTATGGTTGGCAGTCAATTCCACCCCGAATTCAAAAGCCGCCCTAACCGTCCCCACCCCCTGTTTGATGGCTTGCTAAAAGCGGCCGTTGAGCGTCAAAATGCACGCAAAAAGTCCCAAAATGGGAAAGTTAAAGAGTCTGAAATCCTTTCAACCGAATAAGTAATGTTGGGGATTAGAGATTGCAATTAACCACTCTCTAATCCCCAGCATCTCCTCACCTAAGTGTCAAATTATTAATCAATGAGTGCCCCACGAAATGGTTACGGCCGTTTCCATTCCCCTTCCCCTCAATCTATAATGCAAATCGTTAGGAGGATATATGACCAACTTTCAGTTTGCTTGGCCAAAAGGCGACCATTTAGAGAAACAAAATGTATTGCTCAATGCCTTTCTTATTGGCGTCTGGTTTTGGCTTTACTACCCCCTCGTTGAATATTTCCAAATCATTTTTACCCGCGAAGATTTTCGCACTAATCAAATTATCTTTGTGGGGCTACTCATTCTTGTCGGGCAAAGAATCTACCACAGCCAAACGGCCGTTTCTCTTGACGCACTGCCAAAATTACGGCCGTTTCCCCTTTCCCTTATCATTGGGGCATCCATATCCTACCTGCTCATTGAGCGATTTTTAAACATCAACACCCTTTCAGCCACGCTGTTTGGCTTAGGCACCTATGGCCTCATCGGACTCTGGCTTGAACCTGAAAAGTGGCGAAAAGGGGTTCCCGTCGCGCTCCTTTTCATTGCGACGCTCCCCTTTGGCGAGCATATGCAAACGTTTATTGGCTACCCGATGCGGATTTTAACGGCTCAAATTGTACAAAAAGGACTTTTAGCGGCTGGGGTGGCCTCCGTTGGCATAGACACTATCTTAGTTTTTGAAAATGGGGTGTCCCACATCGATCTACCCTGTAGCGGTGTGCGCAGTCTTTGGACTGGCGGCGTGTTCTTATTGGCCGCAACCTGGCTCGAAAATCGCAGAATGAATGCGTGGTGGTGGGCAACGGCCGTACTATTTGTCGTCGCCCTTTTCCTTGCCAATCTGAGTCGCGTTGGTCTGCTGATCATCACCGGGGAAGTGATGGGCTGGCGCTTTTTGGCGGAAATGATTCATGTGCCCTTAGGAATTCTGGGCTTTGTTGTGGCGTGCAGTTTGGCAATTGGTTTACTGCGTCTCCAAAATAAGTTTCAAACCCAGTCTGATACCTCTCAAAAGAGCCAAACCGTTGCCCAATCTCGAGCCGATGTTCTTTCCAAAAAACAATTGATGATCCTCATTGGCATGCTGGCATTTTTCGCCCTGATTTATACGCCTCGTCCCCAAACTGGACTAACCCATCACACCGAAAGCTGGCAGTTCACTGAAGGATTAGAAATCGAAAATTTACCATTAACGGCCGTTGAAAATGAATGGCTCACCAAAGATGGGGCTGAATCTGCTGAACGATATCGCTTCCGAATGGGTGACTTAAGCGGATCCATGATTCTAATCAGCAGCAAAACATGGCGGGCGCACCATAGGCCTGAGCGATGTTTTGAAGTTTATGGGCTAACGCTCAACGACAGTTCCACCCATCTTGTTTCGCACAGCCAGCCCATTCGGATGGTCTCTCTAGGAAATGGCCCTAAGCAAGACCTTTACACAGCGTCCTACTGGTTCCAATCAGACACCCAAACCACTGACGATTATGGCACGCGCATTTGGTCTGACCTTGCCCTAGAGCGAGACCGCTGGGTGTTAGTTTCAATCGTGTTTGATGCCACCGTCGATCCCAATTCAGATGAGGTGACGGCATTTTACGAAACGATGCACGCCACAGTCGACAACTATTTGCAATGAGCTAAGGAAAACGCAATAGGCTAGAACGAGAAGAGAAGAATACATAGCCCATTGCGAAGGAGAACAAAATGAAAACTTTCTGGAAACATTTAATAACTCAACGAAAAATTGGTTATTTTTTATTCTGGTCTTGGAATATCATCTTTTTATGCTTTATGAGTTTTGGCTTTATACCGCTCGTCCTACCAGAACTTATTTCAGCAGTACGCGTCAGCACCATCCCTCCCCAATTCTTATTGTATGGCACCATCTTAGCGTTGGTGCCACTCGTTACCATGATTTTGGCGTGGTTTTTATTCCGTAAACAGCCTAGCAAACTGCTCAAGCTAGGATATGGGGTCGAAGGGCCAATTATGCTCCTTTTAGCCTTTCGCTTTTTTATCATTCGCCAAATGACGCCGCAGGTCAATTTAATTTTGATCATTGCCACAGTTGGCATTCTGACTTACCTGTGGCAGTTGATTGATAACGAGATTGAAAAACGACCGTTTCCGCTTCAGCATGTACGCATGATTGGGTTAACAATGTTGCTAACCATTGGCATCTACGTCAGCCTCATTCTCACGTTTTACATTATTCCAATGACATATGTTGCCGGTGAGGGAATCGTTATTGGAATTGGTGAGTTCTTTGAAGGCCTGAGAGTTTTTAGCTGGGCGGAGCTGATTGAAGGCATCCGTGACAGATTCCGCTATGTGGAATGGATGTATATACCACTTATTATCTTTTGGTCTTTGTTGATGGTGTACACAGCAACCTTGTTTATTGTTATGCCGATTGCTATCTCATTTTTATACGTTCGAGCTTGGTGGCAAGGGGTTCAACACCTATTGAAATCTTATTCAAAGCAGCAAGCAGTAGCCGCAATAACGGCCGTATTTATCATAATCCTGCTTGCCTTTGTTGTGACAGATGCCCAACCTCAGCATAATGCGTTTGCATTTTTGGAAGACGGGCCCACCACTATCCAAGAGCAAAACGCCATCATTAATAACGAAGAAGCGATCCAGCGAGGTCTTCTCAATGCTTACTTATCTCAATATCGCTACATCAGTTCACAGGGGGACGTATTCCATATTCGGGACATGTACCGCGATGTGTTTAGCCTGAAAGATGAACAAGCGGGGCGCATTCAAGCGACTTATGAACAAGTTGCTCGCCCTCTCTTATACCGGCCCATCAATCAACCAGAATCTCACACCGATCGGTTTCGTACTTTTAATGCCGTCTTCCAAGAAGAATCCAATAGTGCGGCTAAACTTTACGAAGATTATTTTGATGAGCTAATCACTGAGGGGGAAGAAGAAACCGTTGTCCGTGCCGTGCGCACGACGTGGGATTTTCAGCAGGCTCAGGCGGGTTGGCAGGCTGTTGCAGATCGGGAAATTCTGCTAACGCATCAAGAAATTAATGTTACTGAGCATGGAGACTGGGCAGAAGTCGAGCTTTATGAGATATATGAAAATCAGACGGCCCAAGAGCAGGAGGTTATCTATTACTTCTCGCTGCCGGAAACGGCCGTTTTAACAGGCGTCTGGCTTGGTGCATCAGAAGATCGGGATGACCGATTTGTTTATCAAGTCGCCCCTCGAGGCGCCGCCCAAGAAACGTACAGAGAACAAGTGCGCCGCAATATCGATCCGGCCTTGCTTGAACAGCTGGGCCCAAGTCAGTATCGCCTGCGCATCTTCCCTGTATTGCCCGTTAGGCAAAATTGGGATAATCGAGGTTTAGCACCAACAATTGAAGATGCGCCCCCCATGCACATGTGGCTAACCTATGAAGTGATGGCAGAAGACAACAGATGGCCAATGCCTCATCTCGCAAAAGGCTTCAATGTCTATCGAGATCGGTCAACCGAACGCCTGCTAAATAGTGAAGTGTATCAGCTAGATGCGGAGATGTGGTTGCCGGAATCTGTTGAAGCGGTAACGGCCGTTGCCCCCGTTAGCCACCGATATGATTTTAACAATGGGTCAACGCTGCTTGCCTCACCGATCAACAGCGAGCTAAACATAGATTCTGCTGAATCGCTCAACATCGCCATCGTGCTCGATCGGTCGCGCAGTATGGCAGCATACGGTGAGCAAATTCAGAATTTATTTAAAACTGTTCAATCCCTCAATTTGACCGGAGATGTTATCTTAACAGCTTCAGAGGTGCGGAGTGAGAGTCCGTCGATAGTACCCCTTGAAAACTTCGATGCCAGCAATATTGTTTACTTTGGTGGCCAAAATGCCCAGCAGCTACTCATTCAGTTTGATGATCTGGCGGGCGAAGAGGCGTATGATGCTGTCTTTGTCATGACAGATGGCACTGGGTACCGAGCCGGTGAAACCGATGTAGCAGTTCCCGCTCCTGATATGCCAGTGTGGATGGTGCATGTTAACGGCCGTTTCCCGCTCGGCTATGATGACAATACGCTTGACGTTATTTTGGCAAGTGGTGGCGGCACCGTGGGCTCTATTGAAGAAGGATTAACTCGCTACATGCAGTTCCGACGCAGTCAGGAAAATGGCGTCTGGAGCGATATCATCGATGGATATGTCTGGACACTGGTGGAAACGGACTCACTTGATGTTCAGCTTTCCCATGATTCAGCCTTTAGCGCTATCGCCGCTCGACGCTTTATTCAAACGGAGCAGATCGCCAATCGGGGCACCATAACTGAGCTAGACACGCTAGATGCCCTTCACGCTATCGCTGTGGAAGAAGGGATCGTGACCCCCTATTCATCAATGATTGTGCTCGTCAATCTAGCCCAACAGCGCATGCTAGATGAACTTTCCGAAGCAGATGATCGTTTTGATCGTGAGTTTGAAGAGATTGGAGACACCCAACAGCCTCCGGTGACAGTGACCGGTGTCCCTGAACCAGAAGAATGGTTATTGATCATCTTAGGTGTGGGTATGCTTATTTACTTTATGCGCAAAAATCGTTTGGTTCAAGCAGGACGCATGGCGATTTAAGTGGAATTGTAGAGTGATGCATTGGTATCTAAAGCCAGTTCATCGCTCTTCGCAAATAAGTTTACATAAAAAGTGATACTATTACCGATACAAACCGTTTTTATGGGTTGAAAACGGCCGTTATTCCACTTAAACTATCAATCAGTACCTAATATTCTCTGTAGCATCACTTAACACCACACCCTTACCCACATTCAGAATTTTTCATTCACTGATGTTACGCGGAAAAAACCTCAGAGGTTTGCACCAGTGGTACTGCGTAACTCCAGTTATTCATTCAGGACTTATTGATCATGGACATAAATTTTAATCAACCCTTTGGACAATGGCTCCGCCAGCGCCGTAAAGTAGCGCACCTCACTCAGCAACAGCTGGCTGAGCAAGCGGGCTGCGCCACAATCTCAATTCGCCGCATCGAAGCGGGCACCCTACGAGCCTCAACGCAACTGGCTGAGCAATTAGCCAGCGTACTGGACATCCCCCTGGCAGAACAAGCCTCTTTTATTAAATACGCACGTCATATCCAATCAGAATCCAATCCACCAACGGAAACACAATCCCCAGAAGGGACATCGCCACCTATACCCCCGAATGGGAATGACCAAGAGGGAACTAAGATGTGGCGCCAAACAGAATATATGTTGGCACTGCTGCCGCTCTTTTTTGCAATCATCGTGCTCATTGTGAATCCCCGCTATCTAGGCACCCTAGCGGTCATGGAACCCCCGTTTTTAATCGTGAACGTATTACCCTGTGGCTGGTTTGTCTTCTTGGTCGTGCTTGGGCTCATGATGGCATCAAAATATACGCTGCAACACGGCCGTTCCCAAAACCGAAGCACCCTTTACCGCACGGGCATTAACGGCGTGGTGCTTCTTTGCATGACCTTCCCGGCCTTACTACTCATTTTGCTAGCCCCAGCCCTTTTCCAAGCAATGCGGGCTGGTGGCTTTCCTTCTTAATACAGTGACCATTTTTGAAGAGTTAAAATCCGTCTCAATTGGTATTCAGTGAGCCTAGAAAAACTCACTGAATACCTCCTACAATCGTACTTCGTGGCGTCTTATCTTTAGGCCGAGAACCATTATCACATCCCCCTTCACCGCTTGGTCTTAGGTAAGGCTGAGCAATATTTGTTAGTCCTTTCCAACCGTGCGGGTCCTCACCTGCAATCATCACAATATCCCGATAATCGGAAATAGCCATCCATTCTCCCTCGTTCGGTAAGTGCCAAGGCAGCAACGACTCGGCACTCATGTAATGATTCACTAACACGCGTCGATAACCACAAGTTGCATAGTTAGGCAGCGATCGATGAAGTAAATAGCCGTTAAAGAAGACAATTGCACCCGCCTTAACCTCAACCGGCATTGCATCGTCGTCTTTGTATGGAAACCCCCAGCTCTCGATCGTGCAATCAAAACGTGGATCATTTTGTACCTGTTGCGGCCAGATAATACCGTGCTTATGAGAACCTGGAATGACCCACAACCCTCCATTCGACGGATTGGCATCGTCTAAGGCAATCCAGCCCCCCATCAATGTTCTGTCTCTGGTCGGAATAAACTCTTCATCCTGATGCCACGCCTGCCCTGGTTTGCCTGCAGACTTGATAAACAGCATTGACTGCATACATTTCACATTGGGGCCAATCACCTTCGTAGCCACCTCCACAACGGTTGGATGCGCCAAATATTTCTTCATAATCGGTGAAATCTTGTGGGGAAAATGAATACACAAATATTGCTTGAGCACCTCATCCTCAGCGGCATCTTCTGAAGGTGGTGCGTAGTTTTGAATGTTTGTACCTCGCTGGCCGCGACAAACGGCCGTTATCTCCCTGCGTAGCTCATGAATTTCAAAATCAGTCAGAGCGTTTTCAACAATCAAATAGCCATTTTCATGGTAAAACTCAGCATGCTCCCGTGTGATTTGGGGATATTGTTCATTTTCCATTTCGCTCACCTTCTCATTGATGCATCTTGCGTCGATATTCAGCGGGGGTTTGACGCATCATTGAACAAAACACTCGATAAAATTGGGCATAGCTCCCAAAGCCAGATGCCAATGCCGCATCTAGCATCGTTACTGTATGACCATCTCCATACTGTGTCAAAAAACGCTCCAAACGGCATCGATTACGATAGGTTGAAAGCGGAATCCCTGTCTGTTGTTTGAATAAACGGCTAACCGTCTCAGGCGACAATCCAACACCCTCCGCCAAATATGTTAAAGCATCATCTCCCTTAGCCTCTAAAAGCTGATGTGCCACCTGCTGAACAGCGGGATGAATTTTTTGAACGAATGGAATCATGCTGCCCTGTTGAAAAATATTCCAACTCAATTGAAGCAGATATCCCAATGTGGCATTAAACAAATCAGTATTATGTTGTCCCTCACTACACGTTTGGCACATCGACTCTAACTGGGAAAAAGAAGCATTTTCAATATGCCTCACAAAGACACCAGCCGGGTTATGCGCCAGTAAAGGCTGAGAAAAATCAGTGAGGCATGTTTGTAAGAGATAGCTCGGTTTAATCACAAATATCCACAGGGCAAAATCATCCGAAACATCAAGCATCAAATGTTCCTGTCCGGGAAAGAGCCACGCAATCGTTTGAGGATCCAAATTAATACGCTGATTTTCTAACAAATAGCTACCATTTCCTCGAACGACAATGTTGCACTCCAATTCATCATGGGAATGAAAGTAATCTAAGCTTGGTGTTTCGGTATACCAAATTTTGCCAATATTTGAGTTTGGGATAGCGATATATTCTTTCATCCTGTTTTTCTTCCTCAAAGAAATAATAATAGATCAAGAAATGATAATAAATTGACTTTTTTTGATAAGAATTACCAATAAATTTCATCTAATATGATAACAAGTATTGCAATTTGCATAATAAGTGCATCATATTGGAGGAAGAAATGCAACCCACTGAACGAGAGAAATATTTTTTTGATTTAAATGGTTTTCTAGTATTACGAGGTGCTTTAACACCAGAACAAGTAAATGCTTGTAATAACGGTATTGATGCTATGCTTCCTATTCAAGAAGAAGAGTGGGTCGGGTATGTACATGGGCATTCGTTTAAAGATAATGACGGTGTCAATTTACAGCAGATCTATGAAGGGGGCCCCGCTTTTGAAGTTTTGATTGATCATCCGAGCTGGATTGAAAAGGTGAAATGTTTTGTGGGGGGCGAAGGGACGTTTGATTGGAACCACGGACCGCTATTTATTGATGAAAACTTTGCCAACTTGCGGGGTCCCGGGCAAGCGATTGGACTACATTCTGGTGGTGAAACGGGCATGAAACGAACACAGTATCGGTACCGAAACGGCCGTTTTCAATGTGGTCAAGTCAATATACTCATGGCCTTAACAGACGTAGGTCCCGGTGATGGCGCCACGATGGTTATTCCTGGCAGTCACAAAGCCAATTTTGCCCACCCTGACTTTGAAAAATATCAAATGCGGAGTGAGGATGCCGCCGTTGACAAAGTTGAGGGGGCCATTGAAGTTCAGCTTAATGCGGGGGACGCTCTCCTGTTTGTCGATTGCATCTCCCATGGGTCGGCTCGGAGGGTCAATGCCGGACAGCGACGGATTATGGTCTTCCGGTATGGTCCCTCTTGGGGAAATTTCCGGCATGGTTATCAACCTTCTGATGACTTACTGGCGCGTCTTACACCTGAGCGTCGACAAATTGTTCAGCCGCAGAAACAGATACCTCGTAATCCAACAAAGGTACGGTTGAATCCAAACATTTAGGGTATATTGGGGCAAATTTAAAATGAGCGATACTGTTTATATTAAAACAGTATCGCTCATTGAAAAAATTGGAGAAACTCGCCCATGTCTAGCTACCCTAAACCAAATGAATATGCTCCCTACGCGAAGCCTTACGTTGACTTAGTTCCAACTGACGTTGATATTATCTCTCATCTGAAATCTCATCTCGACGTTTACAAAGAGTCTATCAATAATTTTGCAACCTCATCTTTAACAACGCCGCATGAGGAAGGTGAATGGACGATCCAAGAAGTTCTTATGCACGTCATTGATGTTGAGCGCATTTTTTCCTATCGAATGCTGCGATTTGGCCGACAGGATACCACTGAGCTAGCGGGGTTTGACCAAGACGCCTATGTGCCTACCTCTCGCGCCAACGAGCGTTCAGTTACCTCGATCATGGAAGAGTTTACGGCCGTTCGTCACGCGACAATTACCTTAGTCAACAGCTATTCTAATGAAGATCTCGCTCGACCGGGTGTTGGCAGTGGTTTCACGGTCACTGTGAGAGGACTTCTTTATCACTTAGCAGGACACGCCATTCACCATTTAGATAGTATTCACGAAAATTATGGCACATCCGCTTAATACTTTGTTTCATAAAAAAACAAAAATTTTCAGACAAGTAGAAGTATTAAAAACTTTGGTAACAAAGTAATAATTACCTATTTACCAATTTATTAAGCACTTGAGTGCGTCAAATTTATCCGGCAAGAGGTCGCTATTATTCTACATTCGTCGTACCCTTCAACTATCATCATAGGAGCGATGAATATGAACCAGTTCGACAATTCAGACTACGCTTATCAGCAAACATTTGCCATTCTCATCAGCACCTTTCTAGCTTTTTCACTATTGGGGCTCTTTCTTGAAGTCCCAAACGTTGAGCTGTTAACTCAACAGATTTTTGAACTTGCTAAATCATTCCTCCGCTACTTCCAAGGCCGCTCTTTCCCCTTTTATCTCATTTTTGGGGGTGCAATTCTCTTTTCATTCCCCAGCTGTTTCGTCGTCTTGCTCGCATTGCGATACGGCCGTAAATCAATGAAGGCCTCAATCGATGAAGAATCTGCCTACTGGAATTCAAATCAATCAATCGTCAATAAGTAAAACGAAGTGCCTGCTTTGATTAAAGCAACGGCTATAGACTTCGTTTCCTCGAGGTTCCGATGCTTTTAGCGACCAAGGTTTTCAATTTAGAAACTTCGGAGCACTTTATTAAAATTTTTTGTGAATTACAAATCGTAGGAACGATGTAAGGTTGCCAGTAAGCTTAAGCTTGGATCATTATTGGTAGGGAACAACGGCCGTATTCTTTCATGCATTACACCCTCTACGGCACCTATTGGGAACGGAAAGCTATTACTATCAACGCACTTAAACAACTCATTTCCGTTCACTTACATTCAATTTACTGGAGAATTTCATGTCCAACCGACAACGATTAACAGGCGTTATTTTTATTTTGCTTATTGTAATCGCCGTACTGGCTACCACAACGACCATATCAGCTGAAGATGAAACATGGACGGCCGTTTATTGGAACAATACTGAACTAATTGGGGATCCTGTTGTCTATCGAAACGATGGCAACATCAACTTTGATTGGGGACACGGCAAACCTCATGGAGATCTTAAAAATGATTTTTTTGGTGCCCGTTGGAACCGAACTGTCCACTTTGAAGAAGAAGGATTATACCGTTTTGAAGCCACTATGGATGATGGTATGCGCGTTTGGGTTGATGACGTTTTAATCATCGACTCTTGGTATGACAGCCAAGAACATACCATTCACTTTGATTATTGGTTGTCAGCCGGTGACCATCATATTCAGGTGGATTATTATGAAGCGGGTGGCGAAGCCGTTGCTAAATTAAGCTGGGGCTTTCCATCTGGTGGTGGTGGTAATCGGGGTGCTCGCGGTGGCCGCGGTGGCCGTCGTGGGGCAACCCTCCCAGAGCCAACCCCAATTCCCGGTATCGACAACTGGCTTGCAGAATATTACAACAACTCCAGCCTTGACCGTGAACCAGACTTTGTTCGCGGTGAACCCCATGTAGATTACATGTGGGGCTCAACCTCACCCGTACCAAATATCGTCAACGCAGATCATTTTTCTGTCCGCTGGACCAAACAGGTCTACTTTGGAGGCGGCACCTACACCTTCGTGATGAATGCTGATGAGGGGGCACGCGTCTGGGTGAACGGTGAAAAGATCATTGACGGCTGGAGCATCAACGGTGATGTCCAAGATTTAGTTGGCGTCGTCGATTTACCCAATGGGCTCTCTGAAGTGGTTGTCGAATATTTTGAATACACCGGATTAGCTGAAGCCCGATTGAACTGGTTCTACGGCTTACCTGACCCTACAGGCGGCCCATTACCCGAAGGAACCGGCACGCTCACGGAATACACCTCCATGAACGTACGCTCAGGCCCAGGGGTTGAATACGACTCAATTGGTTTCCTCTTACAAGGTCAAATCGTCGGTATCGTTGCGCGAGACGCGGATGCTGTTTGGGTCAAAATACAATGGGAAGATGGCACAACTGGCTGGGTGAACAGCACCTATCTAACAACAACCGTTAATGTTTCTAACTTACCTGAGGCAACTAACTAAAAAAACTAGTGTTTCGTCTACCGTGAATTGATGGGTAAAAATCGAGCGGAAGGTAGACGAAACCTCAGGTTCTGTTCATTTTGATTTCCATCGTTTCACGCTGGACAGAACACTAGAGGCTCCCGAAACGACTGAAAGTCTCGGGAGCCTCTCCCTCCGTCAAAAAGGGCCTCAGAGAGACCTGAACCCACAACGCAAAGAAAAATTTAGTTTAATCTATCAGCAATTTGATCTATAAAATCTTCAGTACCGAGATCATTCTGCGGTAGAAATTGTTCAATTTTATGAACGGTTGGCAATCCTAATCGAGAAAGCATTTGCTGGGCTGGCAGCATGGCCGCAATGTGATTACCCGCTTCAAAGATTGATTTAATAATCTTCACCACGCGCGGATCGGAAAACAACACGGCCGTTCCTTCCACACCCCCAGGCAAAATAACCGAATGTTCCGCATCCTCCGCATCAATCAAGCGGCTGAATTCGGACAATGAGAAATCTGGTCGCACAGCTAAGCCGTGAAGCCCAGTCGTCATGGCAGAAGTTAACCCCACGACATTAACAGGAACCCCTCTTTTTTGTAAACCGCAAAGACAAGACACCACAGATTCCTCATCAAAGTATGGGCCAATCAAAATATTGAGTTTAGGTACCACACTCTTTACCGAATCCATAAATAACCTCCGTAGCCAAAAACTAAGCTGAACGGAGTCTACACTGAGAGCATGGTCAATTAAAGTGAAATTTGATTGAGTATGTGTGAAGATGTGTTGAATAGCTTCGCCTAACAGGGCTTTTCAGCAAAAGCAGAAAATAAGCAAAAGTGTCACCTATTCCTCAAATTGGACGCTGTTTACGCTGATGACGCTGATTTCTATCTGTTTTATCCGCGTTATCCGTGCCATCAGCGTCCAATTTTCAAACACTGAAAAACCCTGCTTCGCCTAAAGTTTGATTTGTCCAGATGTGATCACCTGTTATTATAGAAATAGGGGTAAAAAGATGCAGGAAATCTCAGAACGTCAGCCAATCGATTTTCATAAACAGCTATTAAAGGTTCTAAAGGCACGCTATCAGCTTTCCTTTAATTCAGACAACAGCTTGCCCATGCTGTTTCTCGTCCAGCATTACCGTGAACAGTTTGAACCAGACGATGCCACGGGTCGCCGCAGCGCAATCAACCAGCTCGTTGATGAAGCTATCGGGCGCTTAAGGGCGCTTGATGAGGATGCGGCCAATATCATCGAGTGGCGTTTTGTCGATGAAAAATCAGTTGAAGAGCTCATTGATCAATCAAAAGGGGAATCCCGCCACCTCTTTATGCCCAAACAGCGGGCGGCTTTAAAACAGCTAGCCACTATAATTTGGGATCTCGAAATTGCTCATCGAAAAAAGGTTCGGCAACAGGTGAGTCAAACAATCCCGCAGCGAATTCACGGTCAGCTTGTAGGTATTGACGAACTTGTTGAAACCGTCACCACGCATCTGCTTGATGAGGAAAACCGCAATCCAATCATCATTCATGGCATTGGCGGCATTGGGAAGACGGCCTTAGCAGAAACGGCCGTTTCCCAGCTTGTTCATCAGCTCGCCTTTACGCAAGTCGCTTGGGTCACTGTTCAAAACAGCGCCCTGTCCAACGGCAGGCTAGATTTAGACAGTCTTATTGAGCCGATCATC
>JBCCFD010000015.1:0-38822 GCA_039029915.1 Chloroflexota bacterium | reverse complement strand
TTCGATGAGGTTGTGGGTCAGGTCGATGAGGTAATCGCCCTCAATGTGCAGATCCCACAGCCGACCCCAAACCACGCCTTTGCCATCTGTTTGGGAGATGGACCATTCCATGGCGTTGCCAATCATGTCGTGCAGGCCAAAGGTGGTGACGGTTTGGGGGAAGGCGCCGACCGCCATGGTAGGCACTTGGTAAAGGGTGAGACCCACTTTGAGGTCGAGCGGGTCGATGTCAGCGGCGCGGTACCATTCAAGATCGGTAGGCAGGCGAAACGGCCGTTTTAAGCGCCCACTCAACCAAGCACAATACGCCTCAGCCTCATACAAGCTCACCCCCACCACGGGATAGTTGCCAATCAGTGCGCTGTCTTGAAAAATCGCCTGTCTTGCTTCGGCCCCCTGTTTTTTAAGCCACGCTTTGCCCGACCGAGACCAGTAGCTTGGCGTTTGATACCCATTCGCGTCCACAAAAAAGCGATATTGGGCGTTTGTGACGGGGTATTGAGCGATGGCAAACGGGTCTAGCTGGGTGGTTTGCGGCTCGTTGGCATCATTGGTGTAGTTGACCTTCCCAGCCGGAATCGTGAGCATGATTGGCTCGAGCGTGGTGACGCCAGCGCGGGGGTCGCCGAGAAGCCCCAGCGCTTCCCCTGCTTCAGACCGCTGGAGGGGCGTCAGAACGCCGCTGGCGAGCAGGGCAACCAGCTGTTCACGCAGTTTGGGTAAAATCTTGCGCCCCACTTCATCTTTTTCAGCCGCCTGCTGCCCAACCGTCACCATCATTTCTGCCGCCAGCCACACCCGATACCAACCTGTACGGCTGGTGACGGTTGGGGTTTTGCCGGGCATCGTTTCTTTAACGGCGTCGATGACGGCTTCGTAATTGTTTTGGTTGTAAACAAGCGTGCCTGCACTCAAATTAAGCACCTCTCGCCAGGCGTCTTTCTCCTTGGCGAGATTGGCAGCCATCACCGGATACCGTCGCTGGGAGGCTAGATAGCAAGCGGCTAAATATTCCTCAAAGGTGCGATGCGGGAAGGTGTAGACTCGTTTGCGTCGCCCGCCTCGACCAATCAGCAGATGGGCACGCTCCTCGGTGTATTCCAAAAATTGTTCAGCCTTTGCAAACGAACCGAGATACTCTTTGGCGATTTGGAGCAGTTCCATTTCGGGAATATCAGCGGCCGTTTCTCGGTCTTCTGTGTCCATATGAGCCGTCCAGGCAATTTCCCATAGCAATCGTTCTAAATCCTGCTGGCCAATGCCCAGCTGGGCCAATACGTTGGGCATCTGAGGGCCACTGCTGTCCTCTTTATGGCGCTGCCAGCGCAGGAGCAAGGTTTCGACGCACGCCTGATACAGCTTGGCTCGCTCCTCGGGCAGGGTGCCGTGATACGTCTGCACCAGCGTCATAATGGTGAGCAGCATCGGGTTTTCGGCGAGCGTTTGCAGTTGAGGCCGCTGGGTGGCCTGCTGGAGCGTTTGGGTCATCACGCTGGCTTGACGGCGATTGAGCTCACCGGCCTCTTCCAATGCCCGATACCAGCTGTCGATAAAGTGCGCTATTTGGGCGTTGTTGAGGGATTGGAGCGTGCGCGAAGCCACGCTAGCGGGAGCCTCTTGGCCTGAAAAGGAGAGAATGCGACAGGTTGTGATCCAGCGATTGCCCCCCATAACGCCACGGTTGAGCCCTTTGATGATGTCCCAAATTAGCTTGCGCTCGGCGATGGGCACTTCATCGACCCCGTCAAGTAAAAAGATTAAACGGCCGTTTTGCCCTAAACGCTCTAATTCCGGTAAGGCATCTTCTAAACCCTGAGCGGCAAGCTGGCTTTTAACATATGCCCACAGCGTGAGAGACGGTGCGCCCTCTCCAAGGCCGTCGGTGGCAAATTGACGTGCTAAATTGCGTAGCTCAACAAAGATTGGGATGGGGATGTGGCCGCGCCAGCGCGCCGCCTGCTGTTGAAAATCAAGATTTTCGCGCGTCAACATGGTGAGCAAATCTTGAAGCAGGTCATCGCGCGTTTCGAGATAATCTTCGGTCCATGAGATGTAGCTGAGCCAGCTTTCATCCTGCCGCAGAATGGCGTTGGCAAAGCAGAAGGCCAAATAACGAAGCAGGGTTGATTTACCCGACCCCGGATCCCCAAGCAGAATAAGCTGTCGATTGGTGTAGGCGTGGCCGATGGTCTGCGTTTGGCGCACGATGACGGGCCGACCCAACGGCCGTTCCACCTGCACCGACACATCAGCATCGAGGTGAATAAAAACTTGCCCCAGCGAGATTTGGTTGCTGTCGTGCCCAATGGGGTCGATGGCGCCGAGCGGTAAACGGCCGTTGCGGCGCACCATCATTTCCAAATATGGTTGGAGAGCGGGCGTGACTTTGGGCAGGACCAGTTCCGGCTGATGCCAAATGACGCCATCCGTTGAGCGCAGGGCCAGCACCGGAATCGACCAAAATAACTTATCGGTAGCGGTTGTGAACAGGTTGATCCGCGCTTCGCCAACGGCCTGGTCGAGAGGTAGGCTGTGGACCAACGCCATGTAAAGTGTCTGGTTAAACTTTTGCATGGCCCGGATTGGCATCGGGGTTTGCATACCGATGACGGCGGGCACGTTGGCCAGAGTGGCGGCTTGCACCATATTCAAAAATGGCAGGCTGGTGGCCTGCTGGGAGAAGTTGGCTGAATCACAAGCCGCAAAGATGGCGACCTTGACAGAACTCCCATCGAGCAGGGCGCGCATCTGCTCAACATCAACCGTTTGGCTCAATCCAGTTTCCGCATTTGTTAGGGCAAGTCCTTCTTGATTGCCATGTCCCACAATGTGTAGGACATCTGGTTGAATGGTAAGAAGGGATTGGTGCAGAAATTCGGGCGTGGCGTCGTTGATGGTGGTCAGTTCGATGTCGTCTTTGAGCGGAGCTAAGGCGCGCTGAATGCGAACGGCCGTTTTGTCTTGCTCAAACGGTGGTAAATCATCCGGTGCGGCGGTGACGAGCAGGATTTTGAGCGGGGTGTTGATCCATAACGGCCGTTGTGCTTTAGAGACTGGTGAATAGCGTGTTAAGGTGACCGTCCGGCCCGTCGTCCAATAGTTTTTTGCTTTGGTATCGTACAGAAGTTCCCACGGTAGTGACTGCAGTGCTGTAGGCGTGATTTCTAAGCGGACATGGAGCGGTCTGCCAGCTGAATCAGCGATCGTTTGAGCGGCTCGGAATAGTTTTTTGATACGCGTTGGCAATAAAAAGCGACTTAGTGTTTTGCCTAATTTCCGTACTTGCTTGCCGTCTACCAGCAAACTTTGGTAGTAGCTAACTAAATGTTGAACCTCATCCCACGGCATCTCTTGCCAGACGGGCTTGCGTGTTTTTCGATTGTTGGGGCTGTTGATAACGGAGATAGGATAACGGCCGTTTTCATCCGCACTGCCAATTTGAAGATGGATTGTGAGAGGGGGTGTCGCCATAAAAACATTTTACATAAAAAAGGGGACGAGTGGCAAGGGGCCGTATCAGGTGGCAGGTATCAGGTGGCAGGTGGCAGGTGTTGGGTGATAGCAGTTTTGAGTCGCGAGGAGCAGACTGAGAGTTGCAGGCTGTAATAGCTAACTGCCCTAATTTCCAATCCCTAGTTACTCAATCCCCAATCCCCAATCCCTAATTACGCAATTACAAAATCTGCCCTAAACCAAACAAAATCACAAACGCTAAGGTCGTAAGTGACATTTGCTTGAGGAGGGGGTTGATGTCGGGGGGATCGAAGGTGGTGGCGACGGAACGGCCGTTGCGAATGATTAAAGGAAGCGTGAGCAAAAATAGCCATTGGAACGGACTGGTATTTGTGATGAGCACGTACAGCGTGGCGCAAAGCATGGCGACGCTGAGGAGTGTCCAATGGTATTGGCGGGCGCGCTGGCCCCCAATCCGCACTGGAATAGAGATTTTGCCCGCTTTTTTATCGGACTCAATGTCCCGAATGTTGTTGATGTTGAGGACGGCCACGGCCAGCAGGCCGCAAGCCGTGGCTGGCAGCATAATAAGCCAGTTGAGCTGTTGCGTGTTTAAAAAGTAGGTGCCCATAACGCCCACCCAGCCAAAAAAGATGAGCACAAAAATATCACCAAGCCCGGCGTAGCCGTACGGATTGCTTCCGGCCGTGTAGTTGATGGCTGCCCAAACGGCCCCAGCTCCCAAAACAACGAAGACGATCAGCCACAAAATGGCTTGGGCGCTGAGGGCTAACAAAATTAAGCTTAACCCGGTTACGAGAGACAGCCCGGCAAATAAGAGCATGGCTCGTCGCATTGTTTCAGGTGCTACCAACCCACTCTGCACCGCTCTGGACGGTCCGGAACGGTCGGTGCTGTCGGCGCCGTGAACGGAATCGCCATAATCGTTGGCGAGGTTGGAGAGGACCTGAAGGAATACGGCCGTTAATCCACACAACAATGTGATCAACCAGCGGAAACTTCCTGCGCCACCCGCTAAAAAAGCACCCAAAATAATACTCGAGACCGCTAAGGGAAGCGTGCGCGGTCTTGAAGCCGTAATCCAGATTTGTGTTTGGGTTGGTTCAGTCATTGTTTATCCTTCATCGTTCCTGCTTTTGCCTTCATTAAGTGTTCCGAAGTTTCTAAATTGAAAACTTTGTTAGATAAACGCTTCGGAACCCCGAGGAAACGAAGTTTATAGCCATCATTTTACTCAAAACAGGAATTTCGTTTCACTTAATCCCCTCTCACTATACAAGTATATCAAATTGTGCTATATTTCACATATAGACTGACTGGTCGGTTCTGTGGAGCATATTAGCAGACTGGTTTATTAATATCGCTAATATGATCAAGATCATCAACCTTTTAAAACTGCCCAGTAAAAGAGATTATACGATGCATGATCCAACAAAAGACTCAAGAAAAACACGAGAACGAATACTAGATGCTGCGCTGGATGTTTTTGCCGTAAACGGGTATCACGACACGCGCATGGATGAGATTGTTAATGAATCAAAAACGTCAAAAGGGTCGATTTATTTTCATTTTCCCAATAAAGAACAGCTTTTCCTGGCGCTCGTTGATCAATTTGCTGACTTACTAGAAAAGCGGGTTATCTCAGCCATCGAAAATGAGCAGAAAGGCATCGCTCGTGTGCAGGTCGCCTTGACAACCTGCTTAGAAACATTTGCGAAGTATCGTCGCCCCGCCAAGATATTATTGGTTCAAGCGGTAGGTCTAGGGAAATCATTTGAAGAAAAACGATTAGAGGTCAACGATCGGTTTGCTCGACTCATTGAAACCTATATCAAAGAAGCGGTTGAAACTGGTGAGATTGAACCAATAGACACTGAAGTGGTGTCTTATTCGTGGATGGGCGCTATTTACGGCATTGTGATTCGCTGGGTTTATACGGGTGAGCCATCGCAGGAGCGAATCTTAGAAGGCTTATTACCGATGCTGCTCAGGAGCGTGGGATATGAATAAGATGAGCGTTGAAAGCTGGACGGCCGTTTCTCCACAATCTGAGCAACAGCTGGTTAGCGTCAGCCAACCGGCCCCCAAACTAACGCCACAGGCCGTTCTGCGACATGCGCACGGCAAGCCCCGGTTTTTCTGGCAAGATGCGTCGATTGAACAAAATCATGAGCCGGTTGTTTATGCCGCCTTTGGTATTGCAGCAAACTTAAACGCATGGGGGCAAAATCGGTTTTTAATCATTCAGGAAAAAGCTGCGCAACTGTTCAAAGATGCGTATTTTAACGATGCACCAGCTTGGGTAGAGACCCGTTTATTTGGTGGCTTTTCATTTCGAGATGATTTTGCCCCAGACAACACGTGGTCGATTTATCATCCAGCTCAGTTTGTGTTGCCCCACTTTCAACTGACTCAGAAGGCAACGGAAACATGGCTGACGGTCAATGCGCTGATTGGGCTAGATGAATCGCCACATGAAATGGTTGAAGCGTTACAGATGGCGCTTGATGAATTGATGCTGTCTGTGGATGACATGCCGCTTGAAGGTGAAACGGCCGTTTCCATGCCCACCATTCAATATCCAATGCCCTTCGACATTTGGGCTAAGAATATTAATGAAGCGGTCCATTTGATGAAAACAACCGAGCTGAACAAGGTTGTATTGTCGCGAATCTGCGAGCTCAAATTTGAGCAAAGTATTGATATTGAAAACGGGCTCAATTATTTATTGAAGACGTATCCTGATTGCTACACGTTTTTGTTTGAACCTCGTCCGGGGCACGCCTTTATTGGTGCAACGCCAGAGCTTCTAGCCCGGGTAAACGGCCGTAAGCTCACCACCATGGGTCTTGCTGGCTCAGTGGCCCGTGGCCAAACGGAAGCGGAAGCCCAACAATTTGCCGCCCAGCTGCGCAACAGCCAGAAAGATCAGCATGAACACAAGCTGGTTGTAGACGCCATGCGTGAGCGATTAATTCCGCTTACGGAATCTCGCCATATTCCAACCGAACCAGACGTTTTGCGGTTTAGCAATATTCAACATTTATACACTCCGATTGAGGCAACGTTAAACAATGATGACGGCATCTTGCCGCTCATTGAACAGCTGCATCCAACACCTGCCTTAGGCGGGTCGCCTCGCCCAATGGCGATGTCCTTTATCAAGCAGTCTGAGCCAGTGCCGCGCGGTTGGTATGCGGCCCCTATTGGCACCTTAACCCCAACGCTTGACGGCGCCTTTGGTGTGGCTATTCGCTCCGCTGCCATCCAAGATCGCCGCGCTTGGCTTTACGCCGGTGCGGGCATGGTGGCTGATTCTGATCCGGAGCTGGAATGGGATGAAACGGAGTTGAAATTTAAACCGATGAAGAATGCTTTGGGAGTGGAGTAAGCGAAACTAAACTCAGGAGATGGGGCATATGAGTCATATTGGTGATATTGATGACCCTAAATTGTCATGCCCAATATACCCATATCACCAATACACCACCTATGAATCCAAACACCCACTACGCCACACTTTTTGTAGAAAGCCTCGCTCAAGCTGGCCTACGGCACGTTTGCATTGCGCCGGGGTCTCGCTCGACGCCTTTGACGCTGGCGTTTGATGCCCATGAAAAGATTGAAGTTCATTTGCATTTGGACGAGCGTTGTGCTGCGTTTTTTGCCTTAGGATTAGCGTTGGCAACTGACACGCCTGTGGCGATGGTTTGCACTTCTGGCTCGGCGGCGGCCAATTTTTTCCCTGCCATCATTGAGGCCAACATGTCACAGGTGCCGCTTCTGGTTCTAACGGCCGATCGGCCGCATGAGTTGCGTCACAGTGGGGCCAACCAAACAATTGATCAGGTAAAGCTGTACGGTGATCACGTGCTGTGGGCGGTTGATGCTCCGCTACCTGAGGCTGACGCCCCAGCTGTGGCGCTCCGTAATATTCAATCCACCGCTCAGCGTGCTTTTGCTACTGCGAATGGCCTGCGTAAGGGCGTCGTGCATGTAAATTTCCCGTTTCGGAAGCCGTTGGAGCCAGGGGCTGGGGAATTGGAGATTGGGGACTGGAGATTGGGGACTGGAGATTGGGGTCCAAGGATTGGTTTGGGGCGCATTTTGCCGATGGATGAGCAATTAGATGAACTCGCCAGGATTGTTGAAGAACATCCAAATGGCATTCTTGTTTGTGGGCCGCGCTGTCCTGATGGTGAATTTCCTGAGGCCGTAGCGGCGCTTTCGCGACGAACTGGCTATCCTATTTTTGCTGATCCGACGTCTGGCGTGCGATATGGGCCTTGGGTGGAAAACACGGCCGTTATTTCCAGCTACGAAACATTTATGCAGGCGCCCATGTCCATTGAAAGCCCGGACGTGATTATCCGTTTTGGCGCCGTGCCCATTTCAAAATGGCTCAATGATTACTTAACAAAGGCTGAGGCCAAACACCGCATTCATATTCGGCAAAATGGCGTTTGGGCAGATGACAGTCATCTCGTGAACTGGTTTTTGCAGGTGGATGAAACGGCCGTTTGTGATCTGTTGAGCGATAGGCGAGATGGCGAAGGAGCGACAGGGCGACAGGGTGACCTGCTAGCTGAAACTTTCAAATGGCTACTGCAGAAAATTGACATAAAGTCAATTGATTTCCTCCAAAACGTTTTGGCCGATGATCATTTTGACGGTAGTTGTGTGACTGATGTGTTGCAGGCGATGCCTGACGATTCGCTTTTGTTTATGGGCAATAGTTTGCCAATCCGCCATTTGGATCAATATGGGTTCGCGACATCAAAAGCGATTGATGCTTATGCTAGTCGTGGGGCCAGCGGGATTGATGGCAATATCTCAACAGCACTTGGTATGCACGTGGGGTCTGGCAAAAAGCTCATTTTGGTGATTGGAGACGTTACGTTTTATCATGATCTCAACGGCTTGCTTTATGTAAAGCGGTTGCTGGATCAAGATGTAGAGCTTGACATAACTGTTGTGCTAATTAATAACAACGGAGGTGGGATTTTTAATCGTCTCCCCGTTTCTAAATTTGAACCACCTTTTACAAAGCTGTTTATCACACCCCACCAGCTTGATTTTGAACCGGTGATTCGCATGTATGGTCTAGGTTTTGAGAGAATCGTACTGGATGCAAACGGCCGTTCCGCATTCCAAGCTGCACTCCAAACGCATCTCAATCGCTCGGCACCGTCTGTTATCGAACTAATGACGAATGGGAACGAAGATGAACGCATTCGTAAAGAAATTAATTCAATGCTCAAGGAAGAAATCAAAAGGATGAAGCATAGCTGATGGATTGGTTACGAGATAGGGCAAAAGCCACGCCAAGCAAGCTGGCCCTTATTTTTGAAAATAATGCCTGGGACTATGCTGAGCTTGACCAAATGACGAATGATGTCTGCCATCAGCTCATCGAGGCCGGAGCCAAAGCCGGTGAGCTAGTGGCTATGCTGATGCCCGCGACCGAAACGGCCGTTTGCCTTGTCCATGCTGTTGCCCGCCTACAAATGACGCTTGTGCCGCTCAATCTGCGCCTTACGTCGGCTGAGCTTTCTTGGCAATTGGCGCATACGCAGGCGGATTGGCTGGTTCATGATGGGGCTGGAGATTGGGGACTAGGGACTGAGGCTCAGAGATTGGGAAGTGGGGCTTGGGACGCTATTGGCTATAAGACGCTAACAATCCAAAAACCCCAATTGCCAACGACCAATTCCCAATCAACTAATCAACAAACTTCCCAATTACCCGATGACCAAGAATCGACGCCCAATCGCCCAATCTCTCAATCTCTTAATCTCCAATCCCCCCAAGCCATCGTTTTCACCTCTGGCACCACGGGTAACCCCAAGGGTGTTGTACTGACTTTTGAAAACCATATTTGGAGCGCCAATGCGTCAGCCTACCGGCTGGGGTTGCTGCCCGATGATCGGTGGGTGAGCTGTTTACCACTGTATCACGTTGGGGGCTTAGCGGTGATTTTTCGCAGCTGCTTGTACGGAACGGCCGTTATCCTCCATCAAAAGTTCGACTTAGATGCCATTAATCACAGCCTCGACGTGCACGGCGGTACAATGATTTCGGTAGTGCCTACGATGTTGTATCGACTGCTGGAAACGCGTGATTACTGGCCAGATACGCTCCGACTGATCTTGGTTGGCGGGGCAGCGGCTTCACCAGCGCTTGTGGAGCAAGCGAATCGCTTAGAAAGGAAGAATGTTGAAGGCAAAGGACAAAAAATAGCAGCCCCCAAGCCTCCAATCGTCTCAACAACCTATGGCCTCACAGAAGCCGCGTCTCAGGTGGCAACACAGACCCCAGAAGATACCGCCAAGAAACCGGGAAGCGTGGGCAAACCGATAATGTTTAGCAATGTACGGATTGTCGATAAAAACGGCCGTTCCCTGCCCGTAAACAAAATTGGCGAGGTTGTGGTTTCCGGCCGAACTGTTATGCAGGGCTACTTTGCCAATGAACAGGCCACGGTCGAAACGATCCAAGACGGTGAGCTCTATTCAGGTGACGTGGGGTATCTGGATGAAGATGGAGACTTGTGGCTCGTACAGCGTCGGAGCGACATCATTGTGACAGGGGGCGAAAATGTGTACCCTGCTGAGGTTGAAAAAGTGCTAAAAAGCCATCCAGCGATTAAGGAAATTTGCGTCGCGGGTATCCCCAGTGCGGAATGGGGCGAGCTGGTCGCCGCTATGATTGTGCTCGAAAATAATCAATGTGTGGATACAGAAACGCTTTCAGCATACGGCCGTAAACAGCTTGCAGGCTACAAGCAACCGCGTCACATTCAGTTCACCGATGCTTTGCCTCTAACTGGCTCAGGAAAAATACACCGCAAGCGGGTCAAGGAGCTACTGGATTCATAATAACCAATAACCAATAACAAATCCCCAATCCCCAATCCCTAATCCCTAATCCCCATTCACCCACCCCTTGCTCCCTGCCTCCCTTCCGCTACAATCTCCTCATGACCATAATTAATCATCAACTTCATGGAAAACGCACCTTAGTTACAGGAGCCACAGGGTTTATTGGCGGACGGTTGGCACAAAGGTTGGCAGCAGAAGAAGGCGCTATTGTCACGGGCACGGGGCGAAGCTTAGAGAAGGTACCTTTTTTAAAAGAAACGGCCGTTACGCTCCAAAAAGTTGATTTGCTCGATGAGACCGGCATGCGTCAAGCGATGACCGACCAAGACATTGTCTTTCACGTGGCCGCCTGGCTGGGACGAGAAGGAGGCGATGAGCGCGCCTATGCTATAAACGTGACGGCAACCGAGATGATTGTGAAGTTAGCAAAAGAGCTAGGGGTAGGGCGCATTGTGTTGGTAAGCAGTATTGCCTCATACGGTTGGCCTCAGCGCAACGATATTGATGAGACTCACCCGCTCGATACTGAACAATGGGAAACTTACGGCCGTACCAAAGCGATTGGCGAAATCAACGGACTTAAACTGGCAAAAGAGCTAGGGGTTGAATTAACAGTTGTGCGACCCGGCATGGTTTACGGACCGCGTTCAGACGGGTGGAGTGTGGGGATGCTCAAACTGGTTCAGAAGGGAACGCCCGTTATTTTTGGAGATGGGCTGGGCCACACGTATCCTATTTTTATTGATAATTTGATAGATGGCCTGTTGTTAACGGCCGTTCATCCTAAAGCAGAGGGTGAAGCGTTCAACATGTGCGAACCTGCGATCACCTTCAACCAATTTTTTGGTCACTATGGCGATATGTGCAAGAAAAACCCCCGCCGCTTACCCTACTGGGCGGCCAGCAGCCTCGTTGTGATTAACAAACTCTTTAACCTTAAGCTTCCAATCAACCGTGACCGCCTCAAGCGATACAAGCTCAAAGTGGAATACCCAGCGACCAAAGCGGAATCCCTGCTTGGCTATCAAATTCGCACCTCGATCCCCGATGGCATGGCGAAAACTGAAGCGTGGTTTAAGGACGTGGGGATGCTGTAAGATGTGGGTTGGGGACTGGGGATTTGTTATTTGTTATTGGTTATTAGGGTGATCGGCCATGGCTACTTGTAACCTAGAACTTGCCTCTTGCTCCATGCTACCTGTCTAAAACCGCCCTGAATCCTTCAGTTCTAAATACCGATTAATGACAGAAGCTGTCAATTCGTACGCCGGAACATCGAGCGTTTGGACGCCGCGCTGGTTGAGGCGAGAGAGCCAAAGCTGGCGTTCTGTCATGATTTGGTCAGCCACAGCCCGCTGGTAAATGGCATCGAGTGAATACGGCCGTCTGCCTGCCGCATCCAAAACTGCGGGGTCACTTAAAACCACGCAAATTGGCAAATGTCGTGGATAAAACGCCCCCAAATGTTCAATCAACCCTTGCGCTGCTTCTTGGCCTGTGGGGTCAGTCATCATGAGCACCATCGAGCGGTTTTGACGATTGGCCTGCAAAAATCGGAGTGCATTCCCGTAATCTGGCTCTTCAAGGCTGGCTTCAACATCATGCATGGACTCAACCATTCGGTAAAATTGGCCCATGCCGCTTTGAGGGGACAAGTAGCGATGCACCTTTTTGTCGAAGGTGAGCAACCCCACTCGATCTGAACGAGACAAGGCGACATAGCTAAACATGAGCACTGCGTTGATGATCAGGTCGAGGCGAGTTGTGCGGGCTTCACCAAGAGGGCGGGAAAGCATGCGTCGCCCCGTGTCGACCACAATCATGATATTTTGGCTTCTCTCAGGGGCGAACTCCATCGTAATGGGACGGCCGTATTTCGCTGTTGCTGTCCATGAGATGCGCCGATAATCATCATCTGGCATATAGTCCCGCAGTTGTTCAAACTCCCCACCATCTCCTGAGAAGTTATACCGTCGTGACCCAGCATACATCGAGTTGCCCTTCCGGATTAACTGCTCATAAAGCTTGATTTGCAAGAGGCTTGGATACACTTTGGCATCTGTAATAATAGAAAAATTGGCTTGCCGATAAAAAAGCTTCCAATTCGATAACCAGCGTGCGTGGACTGGACCGAGACCATACTCGCCTCGGCGTGTGGGTTTGATTTGATAGCTGAGCTTTTTTTGAGCATACCCTTCGATTTCTGTGGATAGCGATTTGCTTAACTGACCACCACGAAAGGCGGCTGGCACGCCGTCTTTGAGGCTAATGGTGAGACGATATGGTGAATCATTCTGAATGATTAAAGAGACCGGATTATCTTCCCGAATCGCCAGTTTCCGATTGTGTTCCCGTGAAATATGGATTTGTTCAGCTCGAACCGAATTTTGGAAGTCATAAATTATAACGGCAACGGCCGTAAATAAAGCCAACCATCCTACAACAACCAACCCGCGCACTGAGCCTGAAGCCGCCCACAACAAGGGGGGGGCAGTAAAAAGGAGCAATAGCCGAGGGGTTGGAATAAGCCGAGTTGCTTGCATATTTAGCCGATAAACACCTGTACTTGGTCACCGTCATCATCATCTACATCAATAAAGATGGGGTCTACTTCACCATTGGTTAAGCTTTCGCGGGCGCCTTGTAAGAAGCCAGCCACCACTTCAAGATTGGCCTTTTCGGAGTTAGGCACAAAGCCTTGGGCAAACGAAATTCCCACGGAGGCAATTCTCACTGGGAGGGGGAAACTGAGGCGCAAGCGAGGCCCGTTATTGGGTTTAACCCTCAGATGAAGCCAGGGGGATTGGCGGGATAAGAAGGAAACGGCCGTTGCCACCAAAGACAGCATAAAAAAGCTCCACAAGCAGATAAAGCCAAAAGTGACTGCACCGCCTGAGCTTTGATACACTGAACGTAGCCAAAGACCAAAAAGCAGTGAAAATGCTGCGCTGACAAAAAACGGGACACGCCAAAAGGTTCGGAACCAATCAAAATTAGGGGGATCTGGATTTGTCGGAATGACATCACCAGTGAGCGATTGCTCATCATCGTGGGGCGGTTGTTCGGAAACATCAAGCGCGGTTAGTAGCTTTTCAGCATCTTCCGCACTAATCTTACCGTCTTGCAACATTTGCAAAACGTGCTCGTGCGCATTATTCATTTGAATTCTCCAAAATAAATTTTCCAAACGCCTCCACATTTGGTTATGAATATTATACGCAGTTTTTCAGGAACGGTTGTAATCATGCCAAACATCTTCCATGATGATATAAAAAAAGCTCCTCACCAATCAGTAAGGAGCTTGTAACTTGTTTATTTGAGGTTCCAAAGCTTTTATCTAAGAGGTTTTCAAATTAGAAACCTCGGAACACATAAAGGTCGAACAATTAGGTTTTTAGTAAGCACCGTCCCCTTTGAGAACAACCATTGGTGTTTTTAGGAGGATTTTAAAGTCTTCAGCGACTGACCAGTTATCGATATATTGCATATCGAGCTCAACGCGTTCGTCGTAGCAAACATCTGAACGTCCGCTAACTTGCCACAAGCCGGAAAGACCTGGCATGACGGTGAGTAATTTTTCGCCATGTT
Source organism: Chloroflexota bacterium (assembly GCA_039029915.1). GTDB lineage: Bacteria > Chloroflexota > Anaerolineae > Promineifilales > Promineifilaceae > QQUD01. The sequence goes on along the minus strand of JBCCFD010000015.1, from coordinate 24,879 downwards.
CGCCATATTTGCTGACTTCTTCGGGTGTAATCATGCGAGGGCCAATCAAAGACATGTCGCGCATCAGAACGTTGAAGAGCTGCGGCAATTCATCTAAGCTGAATTTGCGGAGGAAGTTGCCAACTCGGGTGACGCGTGGGTCGCACTTAAGTTTATAGTTTTTGTTTAATTCAGCGCGTAGTTTAGGGTGACGGGCCAAAATTTCATCCCCATTGATGTACATGGTTCGGAATTTGAAGGCGTAAAAGATACGGCCGTTTAGCCCAACAACGCGGCGGCGATAAAAAATGGGTCCTGGTGAATCAAGTTTGACTAATAAAGATAAAATTAAAAATAAGGGCGCAATAAAGAGAAGACCAGGTAATGTAACCGCATAATCGAAAGTAGCTTTGGCCAAACGGCCAGCAGAATATGCTTCATTTCCGACTGATTGTTGTGCTACTTGTTCTTTTTGGACAATTGTTTTATTTGCTGTAGATGCTTGGATCATTGTTCGCTTCCTTTGAGACTATAATGCTATGACTACGGTACTGTGCTTGCATCTAGCAGTAGAATATGATCTGAGACTTACGGGTCAACTAACAATGTTGAGTGAAAAAGCAGGGGGGAGGTACTACAAAGTGGGAGTAGCCTTTTGAAGAAAGTATGGATTTTTTTAATATTAACATTTTTTATCGTGAGCTGCGCTCGATCAAGGCCAGCTCCAGCTATCAATGATTTACCAACACCGACGCCACTGACAGCTGTTGAGATCGCTACACCAACACCATCGCCAACTTTAGCGAGGACGCCCCAACAGCCTACCCCGCCTCCGACCGCAACGCCAACCATGCAACCAACGGCCGTTCCGTTTCCGACATATTCTGGTGCTCCATTAAATGCTGGCAGTATCGGTATCCAAATTCATTTGCGAGATGAAGAAATTGATTGGCTTTTTGAGCATTTAACCGCGTTAAATGTGGGCTGGGTGAAAGTTCAGGTCTCTTGGAAGCTATATGAGCCTGAACCCGGCATGTATCACACGGAACGTTTTGCTGAACTTGATGCTTTTATTGCGCAAGCAAATGCTGAAAACATTCAGGTGATGCTGGGGATAAGCAAAGCGCCTGAGTGGAGCCGCCCTACCACCGAGATGGATGGACCCCCTTCTGATTTTGCGCTTTTTGAAACGTTTACGGCGTATGTAGCCAATCGATATCAGGGGCAGGTGGGCGCGTATGAGCTATGGAATGAACCTAATTTGCAGCGGGAGTGGAACGGTAGCTCCCTTAGTGCGGCTGATTTTGTAACACTTATGGAATTTGGGGCGAGGGGAATACGCCAAGCTGATCCAAATAGCGTTGTGATTAGCGGCGCACCTGCTACCACAGGGATTAATGATGGCGTAACGGCCGTTGATGATCGGGTTTATCTTCAGCAAATGCTAGCCAGTGGGGTGGGTAATATCGTAGATGCGATTGGTGCCCATCCGTACGGCGCAGCAAACCCACCGGACAGTCGTTTAGCGAGCCCATCAACCGTTACCACAAGCCATAACAATCATCCCAGCTTCTTTTTTCTAGATACGTTGAATGATTACGAGGCGCTTTTGAACCAGGCTGGAGTAAATAAACCGATTTGGGTGACAGAGTTTGGCTGGGGAAGCTTTGAAAATATTGCGCCAGACGTGCCGGCTGGCGTGGAATTTATGGCTCAAACCAATGAATGGCAGCAGGCTGAATATATTGTGCAGGCTTATGAGTTGGGGCAGTCTAGAGATGTTGTGGGGCCGATGATACTGTGGAATCTGAACTTTGCGCCGCTGCTTGGCGTAGATTTTAGCGAATCAGGCTACAGTATCCTTCGAACGGATGGGGCACCGCGTCTGAGCTACTTAACATTGCAAGATGCACTTTCTGAAGCAGAATAAAACGGACGGAATTGGAATAAACCCCGCCCGTTGAACCTTTGTCTGGGAAATTTATTTGAGAGGGAGATAAATCGTAAAGGTGCTGCCCGATTTAGGCCTGCTTGAGACATCAATACGGCCGTTGTGTCGACTAACAATAAATTTAGCAATCGTTAACCCCACCCCAATACCGGGGAATAGATGCGTGCTGCCTTCCTCTTCAAGCCGATAAAATGGGTCAAAAATGCGCTCTTGCTCATCGGATGGAATCCCGATCCCTTGGTCCTGAATAGCAATCGCGATTTCACCTTCATGGCAGAACGCATCAATCGTAACTGGCTGATTGTTGGGATCGTATTTAAACGCGTTACCGATGATGGCGCGCAGAGCGAGGAGCAATGTTTTTCGATCGGCAATGATGGGCGGTAAATTGGGAGCCAGTTTAAACTGAACGGCCGTTTCGCTATCCCCCAAATTTTCACGAGTTACCTGCAGCGCCTCTACCAGCAGATCAGGTAGATTAACCGATGTATACTGCGGCTGAGCCGGATTCATCTCATAAAGTAAAAACATATCGTTGGTGAGTCCAACCATATGCTCAACATTTCGGGTAATAGAGCCCATCGCTACCGGCAGGGTTTGCTCATTCATGGCTCCTTTGTTGATTAAATCCAAATATCCCCGAATTTTCGTTAACGGAGTGCGAATCTCATGCGTTAGCGTCATGACAAACTTTGAGCGCAACGCTTCCTGTTCGGCGAGCTCATCATATGCTTCAACAAGTTCCCCATTGGCGCGATTAAGTTCTTGAATAACCGCTCGGTCATTTCGGCGTAGGTGCCCAATGATTCGATGCATCATTCGCCGCAAAAGGCTTGGATTAGTGATGATCGCCTTTTCAAAATCTTCATGAGAAATTTCTAGCATAAAGCATTCTGATTTAGTGCGAATTGTGGCAGAACGAGTTGTTTGTCCTAAAAGGGACATTTCACCAAAGTAAGCACCTGGGCCAATCTTGTCGACGACAATTTCCTGACCGTTTTCAGCATGGACTATGATGTCGGTCCACCCTTCACCGATGATGTAAAGACGGTCACCTTCTTCCCCTTCTTTACAAATATCGACACCTTTGGGAAAGGTGCAGGGCTTAGCGACGCGCTCTAATGAGTGAATGTCCTCATCTGGCATGTCAGCAAAGGCGGTCTTTAATAATTTTCGTGCATCTAACATAACTGCTACAGTTTTCATTTGGCTCCAATCCAGTACAACATTTAAGGTAAGTGAAGAACAAAAATTATCTTGAAATGAATGGCTCAAAATGAGCTTTTGTTCTCCTGAAAGTAATTTTAACCTGGCTACTTATTATTTAAGATATTTGTTGAAAATTACTTAAGATGGCTCTAGTAACAAGTGTAAAGCCACAGTCTAAATATTAACATTTCTACTCGACTGGATGGGAAATAATTTACGCTGCCTTCACCGCACAATCTTTTTTTTCACGGGAAATTTCACCCCAAAAATCCAATTCGGTACTATCCTCCTATGACAAGAGAAACATTTTCACGCTGTGTGCATGTGAGTGTCCTTAAATGTCCTTATAGTGAAATCATAAATTTGATGAGCGGAAGGAACCGGTTTTACGAAGAAGCTTTTCCTCCCTCCGTAAATAGAAGCGATTTGTTCGATTATTGTTGAGAAAATTTCCTTCTACTTACACAAGTTAAAAGACGCTATGCGGTTCAATGGCTTAGCCAAAATGGTTGGTAAAAAGTCACTTGGCCTATCACTGACACAAGCGAGCAGAGAAACATGATTGGAGAACAAATAGAACATTATCGCATCGATGCGATTCAAGATCAGGGGGCACTCGGTACCGTTTATCGAGCGTACGATACAAATTTGATCCGCCCCGTTGCGCTAAAGCTGATTTTCCCCAAATTTGTGGCCGATTCTAAATTCCGTGACCACATTATGAATGAGGCGAAAGCAGCCGCTAAGCTCATTCATCCCAACATTGCCACAATCTATAACTTCACCCAAAAAGGGAATTCGCTTTACCTGATTTCTGAGTTTGTGTTAGGGCATTCGCTCAATCAGCTTCTGGCCAAGCTCACGATTATGGAGCGCTCTTTGCGATTGGCCGATGCCTTAATGTTGGGTGCTGAGATTGCAGATGCTTTGGCTTATGCTCACCAACAGGGTGTGCTGCACCGAAACTTAAAACCGTCAAATATCATGCTTAAGCCCCTTGATGCCACCCCTAAACGAGATGATCAGCTACCAATACGGCCGTTAGTGACTGACTTCGGTTTAACAAAACATCTCTCAGGTGATGTGAAATCAAACCCTGAAGATTTAGGCCCTGGGCTTAACTATATTTCACCGGAGCACGCTATTGGGAACCGACTAGACGGCCGTTCAGATATATACGTGCTGGGCCTGATCTTATACGAGCTCATTGCGGGACAACGGCCGTTTCAAATCTATGCGCCAACCGAAGCAATGATCATGCACGCTTTAGAATCACCCCCCCCGCTTACCCAGCTCATCCCTTCGATACCTCAAGACGTTTCAGCTGTGATCGCCAAGGCAATTGCCAAACAGCCCGAAAAGCGAATTCAAGATATGCAGCAGTTTGCCGAACAGCTGCGCCGCGCTGCCAAACAGGTTCAACCGATTCAGCAAGAAAACGATATTTCTATGGCTGATCTGCTTGAAACGGAGCTAACCATTGATGCGGCAAACGGTCAAACAAAACCAAATTCAATCGTTGGTTTGTCATTGAATCAGCTGCCTGTTCCTGAAAACGAACTGGCTTCAATTTTGCAAGAAGCATTGGAAAGCGAAAACTCTGCTAATGAGGCGGTATCTAGTGATCACGCTGAAACAGATCAAGTCGAGATATTGCCTTCACATACGCCACCTGTGTTGCAGAATGACCAAAACGACGCGCCGCCGGCTCAGATAATGCCCCAGCTAGATCATGTTGTGGTGCAAAGACCTGGTTACAGCCCCGTCATGATCCAGTTAGACAAAGATTTGCTTAACATTGGTCGCTCTCGTGACAATGATATTGTCTTGGAAACATCTGACGTTTCGCGGCGACACGCCCAACTTGAAAAAACGTCCGCTGGGTGGCGCATTGTTGATTTAAACAGCACTGGCGGTACCTACTGGGGCGGCCATAAACTACTTCCGAATATTCCTGAAGCGTGGAACACCAATCAGGCGCTCCGAATTGGACCGTATGCGTTGAGGTGGCTGCCCGCACGGGCCCCTCGTCCCTTTCGTACTGATGATTTAGCTCAAGACGAACGAACGAAATTGCATGTTGTGCCGACTGAAGGGACACAAATAAGCAGTACAAAAGGCAACTTTAGCTTGATGGTGACGCCGGTTTTAATCGAATTGAACCCTGGTTCCGCTGGTGTTGTGCAGGTTGAACTGTTTAATCAAGGTGTAGAAGCGGATCATTTTTCTCTTAGAGTTGTTGATCTACCACCGACTATCTCTTCGCTATCTCAAAATGCCGTGTATTTAACCCCAGGCGAACGGGCGACTCTCCCAATCACACTTACAATCCCTGATGACAATCCAATTAGCGCGGGACACCATCCTTTCCAAATTGTGGTGCGTCGTGAAGGGGATTCTACAGACACGGCCGTTATTTCCTCACGGCTTACGGTAGGTAGCTCAGAAAAGTTCTCGCTAGGAGTTTGGCCCCTCGACATCCCTCAGAACGGTATTTGCCAAATTTTGATTCGAAATGAAGGCAACACAAACGGCCGTTTTAGCCTAACGGGTGCCTCATCAGACCCCAACCTGACCTTTCTGGGTGAACGCGGCCAAATTCGGGTCGACTCAGGCCAAGCCACAACGCTCTCCATGACTGTGGCGACTGGGAAGCGGCCGATGTTTGGACGTAAACAGCACGTCCCCTTCAACATCAAAGTACGCTCAGAAGCAGGGCATGAACAAACTGAAACGGGGCGATTAGAAGTGACGCCTCGGCTACCGGCTTGGATACTTCCGGTAATTGAAATGTTTATCGTCATCCTCTTTGCTGGCGTGGCTTTCTCAAGCTATTTCTCAAATTCAGGCGATGACACGTCTAATATTGCCATAGCTCAAGAGCAAGAAGGGGATTTTGCTTTTGAGTTTGGGGATGAGCACGGCGTATTGCCTGTTGGCGAATTTACGCCTCGTCCTACAATCATTCCAGCCACAGCGACAGCAGAACTGCTCGATGAAGATAACGACGGCTTGACGACGGCGGATGAATTTTCCTTTGCTACCGATCCAAATAACCCCGATACTGACGGGGATGGCCTTTTAGATGGTGAAGAGGTTGGGCTGTATGACACTATTCCTACCGCAGCAGACAGCGATTTAGATGGTCTTTTAGATGGCGAAGAAGTGAACCAGTATAAGACCAATCCTTTATTTTCTGATACAGATTTAGATGGTGTGCTTGATGGGCAAGAGGTGGCCGAAGGGACTGACCCGTTGCGCTTCCCGACGGATTCAACTGAGAATGATGAAGTGGTTGAAGAGATTCCAAGAGAAGATGAACCATTTATTCCAGAAGATGATCCAACGCCATTCGCAACTGCCATTCCAACACAGATTGCCGTCCCAACTGAAGCCCCTATTGGGCAACCAACAGCGGTTGCTCAACCAACTGAAGAGCCGATTGTTCAACCGACAAATACCCCGCTACCAACGGCCGTTCCCGTTGAGCCTCCAGCTAATGGTGCATCAACCATTCAGCTTGCCTTAATCGACAGCGGCACCGGCTGGGTAAGCATCAATGGGCAGGTTAGCGAGGGTATGGGCAATCTGATTCGTGTTGGCGATACCGACCAAGGTGATACGGTTCGAGGCTTCTTTACCTATGATTTAAGCCAAATTCCTTTGAACGCAAACATTACGTCCGCACGATTGACCTTTAGTGCGAATGCCCTTGTGGAAGGTGCTCCTTTTGACACGCTTGACTGTTTGCTTATCGAAGCGGCTGAGTTTGAACTACCGCTTGATGCTACTGATTTTGATACCTTTGCTTTTTACATTGATTGCGAGGCAGGACCACCGAATGTGATCAATGTGTTAATTGATGTACAGGATGCTGTGGATTTTCAATTAGACTATTTACAGTTCCGATTGAGTTTTAGTGATGAAACGAATTTTGATACGCAAGCTGATCAAATCGTGATTCAAAATGCGCCAATCTTAGAAGTAACGTTCGATCAATAGTAAAAAACTTCTTCCGGTTATCTAAGTAATTTTCAACAAATATCTTGAATATAAATTGGTTGATGAAAATTACTTACAGGAGAACAAAAACTTTTACGAAGCTGTTTTATTTCAAGATACTTTTTGTTCTCCACATAAACTGCTAAGTGTGCCGCAGAAAGATGAGTGGCGAACAAAAACTTTTGTGAATTTGTTTTGTTTCAAAGATCTTTTTGTTCTCCAAATAACCACGCTAAGGAAGATATGTAAAAAATAAAGCGTTGTAGAGGAGTACAAATGACCAGTCCAATTGGGAACCAGATTGCCAATTATGTTCTGGACGCTTCGCTTTGGGAAAGCAGTTTGGGGACTGTCTACCGAGCGAAACATCTATCAACACGTGATGAAGCAGCTGTTTTTTTGGTTCATCCTGAAGTTTGCCAACAGATTCCGATCAAGCGGCATTTTTTAGAAGCTGTCCGCGCAGTTGAAAATTTAGAACATCCGAGTATTGTGAGTTTATATGAGGCCGGTCAAATTAACGGCCGTTATTTTGCCATTATGCCCGCTTTTGAAGGGTCAAACCTTGGCGTAGAACTGCAGCGCCAGCTCCAAGAGGGCACGACGCTTCAATTGGAAGAAGCGCTCCTGCTTATCGCCCAGTTAGCCGAAGCGATTGGGTATGCCCATCAAAAAAATGTTATTCACAAAACCATCAATCCTTGGTCAATCTTGATCAAAAGACAGCCCCAAGCCGCTGGTTTTCCATTACGCGCCATGATCTATGATTTAGCGTTTGGGCATTTACAGCATAAACTGCTTGAAATTAACCCTGAACGACTCAAGCAGACCCTACCATATTACTCTCCAGAGCAAACCTTAGGCCAAACAGTTGATACCACAACAGATATTTTCGCTTTGGGCGTTATCCTATATCAACTCTTAACTGCACAAGTTCCCTTCGCTGTAGCGGAGACAACCGATGCAATTTTGCTTCACTTGAATGAAACACCGCAGGCCCCCCGCTGTTTGCAGGACGATATTCCTGAAATTGTTGAAGCGCTCATGATGAAGATGATTCATAAAAAGCGTGAATATCGGTATCAATCAGGCACGATTGCGGCTGCGGCCCTGCGCAATTGTGCTTTACAGCTATCCAATCAGCCAACTACAAAGCTTCGTGATAATGTGGTTAGCCTGCGAGCAAAGCTGCCAGAAGCTGAAATTGATCGGCTATTTATTTATGGACAAGATGAAACGGCTCGCATTTATCCACTTGATAAGCGAGTGATTATTATTGGCCGTTCGCGAACGAGTGATATTCGTTTACCTGCAGAAGGCATCTCTCGTCATCATGTTCGCCTCGAGCAGACGGAACAAGGATGGCAGGTTTTAGATTTAAACAGCACAAATGGCTCTTTTATCGAGGATCAGCCGATGAGAGGGAATGAAGCTTATTTTTGGCAGAGAAACAAAGCGCTGCAGGTTGGTCCGTATCTATTGAAGTGGAAATAGGGCATGAAGGCAGAGCACATTCAACATCCTCTTCCCAGGATGGGGTTGGTACCCCTGCTGAAAGGCTCTACCTTCTGAATTATTGTGTTGGAAAACGGCCGTATTCAATAGAGGTAATTGGGACTATGTGCACATCATGTGCGCAAATAGGGTCAATGATCATGGTCAAAGGTGTTAAGGGGCATGATGGTGGCCTCGTTTGTTTCGATAATCTCCGCTGAAAGCGAGCCGTGAGACATTTCTTGAAGCTCTTTTTGAAATTGAGGAAATTTTTCAACGGTAAATTGAGCTGTAATGGTGACATCCGCCGCAAAATCTTCGTCGAGTAAACGGCCGTTGTGTGCATCTACCAATCGCCTTATCCGTTCCACATAGCTATACGGAATAGCTAGCATCGCTAAATGCGTGGGCACCTTCTCGGCTAGCGGTGTCACTTCAATGACTGCTTTTGTGGCATCACTATATGCCCGAACCAAGCCACCTGTACCCAGCTTTGTGCCACCCCAATAGCGCGTTACAACAACCGCCAGATCTCCCATACCGCTTCCCTGAATGACCGCCAGCATCGGGCGCCCAGCCGTGCCGGATGGCTCCCCGTCATCATTTGAATGGGCCGTGGTTGAATTACCAAATCCAATCTGATAGGCGGGGACATTGTGTGAGGCATCGCTAAATTCTGCTTTGATGCGCTGAATAAACGATTTCGCTTCAGCAACTGAAAATACAGGTGCTAATGTGGCAATGAATCGAGATTTCTTAACTTCAATTTCAGTGCGGGTCTGTTCGGCTGGGATGTGATAACGTTTGCTCATGGATTACTGACTCAACGCTCTCCCCGCTGCAATACCTACGAAGACGAGCAAAATGCCGCCCCCGTTGCTGAGCAACAGCTTTACTGCCGTTCCGGTTAAATCGCCCGTCTGAAGCAGCTTCACAGCATCTAAGCCATAGGTTGAAAACGTCGTAAAAGCCCCTAGTAGACCCGTAAAAATAAAGCCTCGCTGGGTTTGGGTTAAATTTGACTGTTCAAAAACCTGAAACAGGAGCCCGATAACAAAACAGCCCACAAGGTTAACCGTAATAGTGCCCCACGGGAACTGATTTGCTGATTGACTCTGAACCCAAGCGGCGACGGTGTGGCGCAGCAGCGCCCCAATCGCACCCCCCACCGCAATGGCAATCAGCTGGGGCATCACTACGGAGAAACGCACAAAATTTGACCAGCCTGAATTCTAAATTCCGGCCCTAACTGGTTTATGGATTGTAAATCCTCTTGGCTGGTGTTGGTCTTTTGGCTGATGGCGTAAATGGTTTCACCTTCGCCCACTGCATACGGCCGTCTACCTGGGCAATAGTCTGGGTTGCCAATGGGTAACGATATTGTATCACCGGGTGTAAGATGATCTTGAGCAATGCCATACTGGGCCATCAAAGCAATTGACGTTGCTCTAATTGTTGTGATGCGATAAAGCGTGTCCCCACCTTGAACGACATAATTGATTGTGATGACTGGCGCAACGGCTGCCGGGGGTGGTGGAGCAGGTGTATTCGTGGCGCCCTGAGGAACGGCCGTTGGTTGGGCTGGTGCTTCGGTCGGTGCCGGAACGGCCGTTGCCTGTTCAGGCTGGCTGGGTTCTGGAGTCGGTTGTATTTGTACATTTACCACGGGTGGTGGTTGGGCATTTGGATCAGGCTGAACCAGCAGCACGGTTAAGGCTGGATTTCGGCGCAGCGTGATGGGTTGCCCATTAACGAGAACTTGTTCAGGCAGTGTCGGTTGCTCCGGTTCTACTTGTCGAATATTGCCTGATGAGACGGCCAATGCTAAAACGGCCGCTAGCACAATCGCCGACCCCATAATAAAAATTATTAACTGAGATTGTTTCCCTCTTGTCATGAAGACCCTCAAATCGCTCAGAGATCCAGACACAAAACTATTACGGCAAACCTACGTAAAAAGGAAAAGATATATTCAAATTAAGTTCATCGAGTATCTTTCCGTTCACATATTCCGAACGATTAAAGTTTATGTTACACTTGTCATAACCATAAAGCAAGCGTGCATTAAATTAAAGCATCATCAAAATTCAACGTTCAAACAGCTAAGAAAGACCTGCCCACCTAACGATTACAAGGAGTTGAGCCATGCTTTACAATCGACAAAAATTGGAAGAAAATGAATCGAATACGCTAGCCCCATATGGATTAAAAAGCGCTGAATCAAGGGGGCGAGTTCATTCGGAGTCTGAATCCGCAACGCGTACCGCTTTTGAACGAGATCGTGATCGCATCATCCACACGACCGCATTCCGGCGATTAGAATATAAAACGCAAGTCTTTGTTTTTTATGAAGGGGATAATTACCGCACCCGCCTTACCCATACGTTAGAAGTGGCTCAGCTTGGGCGTTCTCTAGCTCGAGGCTTGGGCGGTAATCAAGATTTAACAGAGGCCATTTGTTTAGCTCATGACTTAGGCCACCCACCGTTTGGCCATGCCGGGGAGTTTGCTTTAAACGATTTAACAAAAGAGTTTGGTGGGTTTAATCACAACACGCAAAGTTATCGCGTGGTGACTCAGCTTGCCAAACGCTACCCAAACTTTAAAGGCTTAAACCTCACTTACGAAACGCGCTCTGGCATGATTAAACATGAAACGTCGTATGACAAAAGCGATGCCTCTAACTATGAACCAGAGAAGAGAGCCTCTTTAGAGGCCCAGATCGCGAATCTTGCCGATGAGATCGCGTACAACGCGCACGATCTTGACGATGGTTTGCGGGCAGGCATGTTTAACCCTAGTGAGCTAAACGAACTGGAAATTTGGCTTGAGCTAAAAGACGCAATTGGCTGGGGTGATCAACAGCCATTGACGCCTATCAGGCGACACGCCCTTATTCGCGAACTGATTGGTCGCTCTATAACGAGTGTGTTAAATCAGACGGAGCATTTACTTCAAAAACATCAAATCAAATCACCGCTGGCGCTTCAGCAATGTTCTGAAAATATTGTGCTCTACGATCCTGATTTTGAAATTAAGGTGGCTGAGCTTAAAAAGTTCCTGCTGGAGCGAATGTATCGCTCTTATCGGCTAATGCGCATGCAGCAAAAAGCGGAGCGATTTATTTCAGAAATGTGGCAAGCTTACATGAAGGAACCCCGTATGCTGCCCCACCAAACACAGCGAAAGCTGGCTGATCTGCCTAAGCATCAGGTAGTTACTGATTACATTGCGGGTATGACCGATCGATATGCCCTCGATGAATATCAAAAGCTTTTTGATCCATATCATCGAGCTTAAAATATTTTCCTAAAATGAGACAATTGAAGGGTGCTCGATCGCTGTTTTGACGAGGCCATTGCGATAAATGAGGAAATAAAAAAAGGTGCTCTCAGAGCACCTTTTTGTTTTGGTAAATTTTGTGAGCGAACTAGAAATCTAGGAGTTCATCAACGCGACCCTCAACATCGGCTGCGGGTGCGTCACCCTCTTTTGCCCATGCCGAAAGCTCAACGGTGAAATTATCGAAGAAGCTTTGTGGCGGTAATGTGCCTGAGCCGTAGTTCATTGATTTGATTTCAGCATTGACAATAAGACTGGCTGTTTCAAGAACAACGATTTCGTTTTCTCGAGCCAAGACGGGTTCACCTTTCGGAGCTAATTTCGCTTTAAGGGCTTCATCAAAGAAGGCGTGATCGCTCATAATGACCTTGGTTACTGTCCGAATATCATTCTTATCGAATAACCAAACTTCAAACGCGGTCACATTCTTCGGCACATCGGTGCCAATCGATTCGGAAATCCCGACGCCACATTCACCTAAGAAATCGCCTGAGGTGTTCTCAATGCTGAACGAATCATCGTAGTTATCGCGTCCCATGGCGTAGGCACTCTGGAACCGAGCCAATGGAATAGCTGACGAGTCTTCGCTCCCTTGAACCGTAGTGGGCGGAGCTTCGGGCATCGCGCCACCGATTGTGTGCGTTTCTACTTCAGACATAAGTGCATTGCGGCGCTGAATGACGAAGTAAATGGCACCTAGTAAGGCACCTAAGAGCAGCAGTAGCAACAGGACTGGGATTAAGCTGTTTGAACCAGTGTCCCCTGCACCTGTCTCTTGACCCGCATCGCTTAATTTTTGTGAAAGCGAGCCATCTGACCATGATAGGCAGGCTGTGCCAGCTAGCGTGGGGATGTTTCGCACTGCAATTTCAGCTAGCGCTTCAACTTGTGACCTTAAAGCTGGATCAGTTAGGGTAGAGCCGTATGAACAAACATCTTCTACAGCTTGTTCAACTGGCCAAAAGCGCAGCATGCGCTGTTCAACCTTAACCATGTCTTGATCAAAAGCATAAAGCTCTGAGGTTGTTAAAATAAAGAGGTTTTTATCATCTGGCGCTAGATCGACAGGGGCAGCATCAGTCCATTGAACTGGTGCGATGTTCCAACCAAGAACCATCCAGCCGACAATGAGGCCAATGGCGAAGGTGACTATTGCCAATAGCCAAGGTTGCTGAGTGTTGGTGTTCATGAATCACCTACCTTAATTATTATTCTTGTGGGTAAAAGGACCCGATAGAATAACAGGATACTAAAAAAGCATCCCCTCTGCGAAAATTAGTTTACCATAACTAAATGTGTCGTCAAGTTTTATGTTTACCAAATTTGCTGAATTTCCTAGATTATGTGAAGAATGCGTAACAAAAGTTTAAAACTATTGCTCTGAAACTAGTTTGACAAGATACTCGACATAAATTTGTTGGTGTGGATAATCTAAACGAGACGACATGACCTGCAAGCATTGGATACAAGGAACCGACAAAAGAATCATTTTTTTATGGCTGTTTCTAGCTTTTTTCGTTGGCTGCACGGTAAGCGATACACCGGTTGAAACAGCGACTCAATTAGAGTTACCTTTGGAATTGATTGAGCTGACGGAAACATCGTTGCCCACAGCCACCCAAACGGCCGTTTCTCCCACCAACACCCCTCTACCTACTCAAACAGCCACACTTGCTCCGTTAACCAACACCCCCTTTCCAACCCATACCGCCACTGCTGAACCAACGGCTGCACCAACAGAACGGCCGTTTACCCCCACTCCAACCGCCACGCCCATCGAAGTTGATAATCAAGTGTGGCTTGACTACCTGAACGACATTCGGTGGCAAACCGGATTGCCGGCTGTAACGGTTGATGAACAAATCACTGTTGGGGCACAGGCCCACAGCGAGTATATGGGGCGCAACGATAATCCCGTTGCGCGCATGGAATTGTCTAACAATCCGTTTTACACGGATGAAGGACGAATTGCCGCTTATCGCAGCAATATTTTTGCCCTATCAAGCAGCGGCGGCACCGATTTATGGGCCATGAACTTTTGGCTATCGGCCCCTTTCCACGCGTTAGGGATGCTAGATCCTCAATTGGAGCGCGTAGGATACGGCCGTTTTCGTGATGACATTGGGTTTGTTAAGGTAGCGTCTGTTCTCGATGTGCTATCGGGCGTCGTAGAAGCGCCGCCTGCGGTAGAGTATCCTATTTTTTACCCTCCGAATGGCAGCCAATCGTTTGTGCTGCGGCAATCGCTCATTGAATATCCAGAACCGACAGCCAGCTGTCCCGGGTATGAAAAACCAGTTGGTCCACCGCTGATCGCTCAATTTGGAGACGGCCGTTTAATTCCCAACGTGTCGGATTTTCATGTTTACGTGGATGGAGTAGAAGTTGAAGCGTGCGCCTTTAATGAAGAAACGTACACCAATCTAACTGACCACGCCCAAATTCGGGGGCGCGACCTCCTAAACTGGCGCGATGCCGTGGTCATCATTCCCCGCAATCCGATTGGCGTTGGTCAAACAGTACAGGCAGAACTTACGGTAAATGGCGAAACTTATAGCTGGGCATATAGCACTATTAATCCGCCATTTATTGATGTTGAACCCATCCCGCTATCCGATCCGAGTGAGTTTTATGGCAATGGAGTCTATCTGTCTGGATTTAACTTTGGCGGCCAAACGCATGAGTTGAATTATCCCGGCCTAATGCAAGAAACGGGCATGAGTTGGGTGAAATTCCAGCTGAAGTGGCGCGATGATAGTCGCCCAGAAGAAATTCTGCCCCGTTTAATAGAGGCCAAAAACCTTGGCTTTAACGTGCTTGTCTCCGTGACCGGTGATCCATATCCTGACTCAATCAACTTTGAAGCCTTTACCCAGTTTATGGGTGGAATGGCCGCCCTTGACCCTGCCCCTGATGCGATTGAAGTATGGAACGAGATGAATATTGATTTTGAATGGCCTGCCGGAACGATTAACCCGGGCCTGTATGTCGAAAAGATGCTCCAGCCTGCTTATGTGGCCATCAAAACGCAAAATCCGAGCGTTTTGGTGATTAGCGGGGCACCCGCACCGACTGGGTTTGATAATGGCACCAATGCATGGGCGGTTAATCGATATGTGGCTGGTATGGCGGAAGCAGGGGCTGTTAACTATTTAGACTGCATTGGCGTTCACTACAATGAAGGAGCTACTTCGCCCTATGACAATGTGGGTCATCCGGCAGGTGGTTACTATGGTTGGTATTTCTTGCCATCAATGGAGGCCGTTTTCTATGCGTTTGGCGGTGCACGGCCGCTTTGCATAACGGAACTGGGCATTTTATCAGGTGATGGTTTTGGTGGGGTACCTGGCCGTTTTTGGTGGGCTGGGGAAACGACTGCTGAAGAACAGGGTCAATGGCTAGCCGAAGCCTTAACCTTAGCCAATCGCACCGGTTTTGTGCGCATGGCGATCATTTTTAATGTTGATATTTTCCACTGGGAAGAAGACCCTCAAGCTGGCTTTGCAATAATTCGCCCGGGCGGTGATTGTCCGTTTTGTGACGTTGTGAAGGGGAATTGAGCAGTAATCAGTGATTGACCACTGATTACTGATTATTGAACACTGTATATTGACCTAAACTTCGTCTGGGTTTAACGGCCGTAATAATTTCGCTGGATTGCCTGCATAAATACCTGGCTCTGTGATATCTTTCGTGACAACAGAGCCAGCCCCAATAACAACATGATCACAAATATTAATGGGAAGAATGGTGGCATTGCTACCAATACTGACATGGTTTCCAATTCGGGTTGGTGCCCATAAATCCATTCGGTCTTTGGGAGCGGGTTTGCCAATTTGGAACAGGTCGTTGATAAACATGACGCCGTGTCCAATAAAGCAGTCAGAGCCAATGTCAACCATTTCACAAACAAATGTGTGAGATTGGACGCGGGTGCGGTCACCAATCGTGACATCTCTCTGAATTTCAACAAATGGGCCGACGAACACGTCGTCCCCCAATTTGCAGCCATAAATATTGACCGGTTCAACCACAGTCACACCGGTGCCGAGGTCAACATCGACGATTTTTGCTTGATATTTTTTTATTTCACTCATGGATACTCCATCTTATTGATTGGTTTTTGCGCTGGAATATGAGAATTTTGGCCGAGAAAGGTTACGGCGTCAATAACGCTGGGTAACTACTGTTTCGCACCGCAAGGTTGCCCATGGTTAAGGGTGAAGCCTTCGACAAGCTCAGGCCACGGGCAAGCGTTGGGTTTAATTACCACTAGCGGCGGCTGAGCCTGTCGAAGCCACAGCGGACTGAGATGGTTATTTGGTTTTGCAAGGAGATGGTCGAAGCCTTTAACAGATTCAGGCCACGGGCAAGCGTTGAGTTTAATTACCACTAGCGGCGGCTGAGCCTGCCGAAGCCACAGCGGACTGAGATGGTTATTTGGTTTTGCAAGGAGGTGGTCGAAGCCTTTAACAGATTCAGGCCACGAGCAAGCGTTTGGTTTAGTATGCCACTAGCGGCGGCTGAGCCTGTCGAAGCCACAGCGGACTCAGATGGTTATTTGATATTACAATGGGAAGGTGTCGCCTTCAACGGGCTGAGGCCACAAATAAAGGGGATGCAATTCATAGGTTACAAAGCTCACTATCCCATTAACCATTAACCAATAACAAATAACCAGTTACCAAAAACCGTTCATCTAACCAATAACTAATAACCAGTTACCAATAACCGTTCATCACTCCAACAACACCCCAGCAATCGATACCAGCGACTCATTGGCTGGATCAGCTGAGCATTGATCGTAAGCCACCTGAACGCCTTCGGTTGTTTCTAAATAGCGCAGCATTAAGTAGATGGGAGAGAAGCCACACACTTTGTTGCTGTTTTGAATGCCTGCAATTTGGTCATAGAAGCTGGCATCATTCCCCTGCACAATGGCGCGAACCAAAAAGTCATCTGTTTGGCGGAGTTGCTCACGGCGCGCTTCTGTCATGGTGTAGTTATCGCCGAATTCTGGGCCAACATGGGCAAAATCAACGGAAGCGACCGCTAATACCTTTCGATTCTTGGTTTCCTTTTTGAGGATATTGATAGCAGTCATCAGTTGGGGATCGTGGCTGGGATGGGTGCCTTTGTGGACAAATTCTTGGAAGGAGCCAATGAGGATGGGGAGCATTGGTTTTGGCTCTATGCCTGCTTCACGGTAGATGTGGTGGAGCCAGACGGCCGTTAATTCAATCGAATGCTCCTGCTGATGATGAAGCTCCTCAGCAAAGGCCGCTTCTTCCCCAATGCCATCAACAAGCTTGTTGATTAGGGCATGATCTGCGGGCAGAACGCCGTAGGGGGTGGCATAAGGGAGACGCGTCAGGGTGAACGTGCCTAAGCCACCTTTGTGGTCGGTGCCAAAGATAATGACAAGGTCGGCCTCTAAAACGGCCGTTTTTGCCCGCTGCCAGACCTTAGAATAAACAGGTCCACCGCGCTGAAAATCAATATGAGGCGAAATAATACCTCGCCCCCGCCACGGCTTCCATTCGGAAAGGTCATCATCTCTGCCGTATTCATTGAGCATATCTGCTAACGCTTGTGGCGTCCCCGGATACCCACGATTTGCATAAGCTGGTGGCCGATAAGATTGGTTGCGGTAGCTGGCTTTCAACGCTTCGAGCGCCTGCTGAGAACGGTCGTTGTCTAAAAGCAAGGCTTCATCTAGGCGAGCTAGTGAATCAGTAATAAGGTCAAGCGGGAGGTTTTGTCCAAGCCGTTGACAAAACCCTTGGTGAATCTCAGCTATGCTGTGTGCGCCATCGCAAAACAACAGCATCTGGGCGAGTGCCTGAGGCATGATCAGCTGTTGCTCTGATAAATTTAAGGGATCATTCAGCAGCCACATCTGCTGGCCTTCGTGAGTAATAGGTTGAAAATCTAAAGGGCGTAAGCGAGGTTTATCGTCCAAATGTCAATTCCTTACAATGAATTTTAAATGAGTAAGCGATGATTTCTAATCTGACAACAGTCCATTTTTAAGTATGATGTTTTCATGAAGAGAAATCAACCCATTTTCCTGATTTTTAACCTGACCCTTTTTCTGGTCTTAAGCGGTTGTGGTCCAGACGAAACTGTGGCCGTGCCTACAGCCATTATTGGCTCAGAAATCGAGTTAATTCCGCGAGCAACGGCCGTTCCTACTCCCCAACCCGATACGCAATCGACACCCACTTTAGCCGTGCCACAAGCCGAAATTGCACCTTCCGAAACGATTCCGGTTAACTTCAATTCAATTGGAGATCCCTACGCGCCAGAACTGGGCAATTTGGGGTACGATGTGTTGGCCTATGACATTCGCCTCGCGGTTGATCCCGCCCTGGCTGAAATTGACGGCGGGGTGCTGATTACGGCCGTTTCTACACAACCACTCTCTCAGTTTTCCCTTGATTTTATTGGGTACGATATCTCAGAGCTACTCATTAATGATGTTCCCGCCGCTTTTACCCGTGAAGATGGCAAAATTATTATTGACACACCCCAAACAATCCCGTTGGGTGACCAGTTTGTGACCGAAATACGATATTCAGGCTCGCCCTTGGCTGAACCGTCTCGTTTTGTTCGGTTTGCCCCGTCGCTAGGACTTTACTTTGTCGATAACGCCACAGCCTATATATTGTCGGAACCAGACGGCACGCGATATTGGTTGCCTAACAATGATCATCCCCGTGATAAAGCCCTGTTTCGCTTTGAAATAACGGTGGCAGAAGGATTAACGGCCGTTGCGAACGGTATCCTTCGGGATGTGATTGAAGAAGACGGCCAGAAAACCTTTGTTTGGGAGCATGAAAATCTAATGGCTCCCTATTTGGCGACTATTGCCGTTGGGGAATATATTCGGGTAGACGATCAATCGCCCAACGGTGTGCCGATCCGCCATTACGTCTTCCCTGAAAACCGAGAAAGCTTTGCTCGAGCCTCATCAATTACAGGTGAGGCCATCGACTGGATGAGCGATCTGTTTGGCCCTTACCCCTTTGAAACCTTCGGCTTTGTCACAGCCGATGCGCCGGGTGCGTCTTTAGAAACCCAAACGATGGTTATTCTTTCCACCCGGATGATTGGGCAAGTGACCGTCATTCATGAGATTGCCCATATGTGGTTTGGCAATTGGGTCAGTCTTAATTCATGGGAAGAGATGTGGCGCAATGAAGGGTTTGCCACGTACATCTCCCTCATGTGGGAACATCGGAATGATCCTGAAGGGCTTGAGTTGGAAATGGAGGCAGTCAAATCGGCCGTTGAAGAGAATGGTCCGGGGTTTCCATTAGGGGCACCGCCGCCCGAACTGCTGTTTAGTTTTAATACCTATTTTGGTGGGGCTTTAATGGTGCACGAACTGCGTCAAACGGTTGGGGACGACGCGTTCTTTGGTGGGCTGAAGCTTTACTTTGAACGCTACGGCGGCGGCACAGCAACCGACGCTGAATTCCAAGCGGTCATGGAAGAAGTCTATGGTCAATCGCTAAATGCGTTTTTTATAGAATGGTTGGAGTAGGGGGTGTCATAAATCGCCGATACCTCCAAAAAGGTTAAGTGTTCCGAAGTTTTTAGCCGTCGCGTTATTCTAAGCAGGAACTTCGTTTCACATAATCGATAATGATGCTTTTTTACAAAGAATCCAGAGGGTATGGCACGCTCTATTTAAAAACGAAGAAGCTGATGGGCGTGCCATCAGCTTCGTTCTACTCTTCTTCTCCATCCAATAGCCAGTAAATCACTAAACGGTTCTAATTGTGTGGGAAATAGACCTGTGATTTACTGATTGAATGTCGGCAACATCTTACAAAAGTTGAGTGTAAGATGCAAGACGCAATTTCTGTTATTGACTTATTTACTAGATTCTTCAAGTGAAGCGTCGTTATTGTCAGCAATTTCGCGAATTTTAACGGCCGTTGCTGTCAGTCGCGTATTTGGCACAATGAGGACATCTTCACCAACCCGAATCTCAGCGTTTAAGGTGCCTATCCCTTCCAAGAAGCCTTCATCACCGTTGATAACAATTAAATCACCTGGCTCATACTGTTCACGAGCATAGTAACCGGCCAATACATTTCTGGCGACGTCACGACCGCCTAAGCCAAATGCCAAAGCCAAACCAGCAATTATCAACGAAATGACGTTTACAAAAATGCTGGTTAAAATGTCAGCGTCAATGCCAACCTGCTCTAGAACAACAGTGACAACCATGATGATGAGCAGGATGTTAACCCCTTGCCCAACTTCTTCATGGAATTCAACACCCATGCCGCTCATGGCGGCTTGGGCTGCTTTGCCCAAGAATTGGGCTAACAAAACACCTGCTGTTAACGTTGCTAACGCTGCAATGATTCGAGGCAAAAAGCCGATGAGATCGCGAAGTGGTTGAACGGCGGCATTAAGCCCCATATTTTCTAAGCCGATGAGGAAGAAATTGAGGAAAATAATCCAGAAAAGCAATCTTCCTAAAAGCTGCCCACCAGTTTGCTTGATTTGAGCACGGTCTAAACCAGCGCGTACACCGGTGCGCTCCAGCAGGCCTTCTAAGCCAACGCGATCCGATACACGAATCACTATATTTGAAACAATGCGCGACAAAAGCCAGCCGACCCCTAATATCAATACAGAGGTGAGGAATGTGGGGCCAAACTCAATAAGTCGGGTAATGATGTTGTTAAATGCAGATTGAATGGATTCAATATCAATCATTCAATTATCTCCTTCTGCGTCGTCGTTGACGACGAGATTCCCATTTATTCTTTTTAACGAATGGTTTTAATAAACTTGAAGCAACGGAACCAAAACCTGTTGTTCCTAAACGAACAGTGGCACCCATTGTATTAGACATTCGGATTCTTTTCACCATCCCAGTTCGGATGCGTTCAGACGCCTCCACTTCTAGGATTGGGGTGTTGGCAAGTGCCTGTCCTAAGGGCTGTTTCATCCAAATTGATTCAAGAATATCTAAAGCATCTTCGTTTTCATCCACGATCTTCAGAACCTCCTGAGATTCTTTTTCTTCAAGCGAGCCGTCTACAACCTTTTTGAGAATTACTTTTACTTGTTCTCTTTCAAGATCATTGACTTCGCCGTCGACGAATCTTTTGAGCAAAGCTATTTGTGTTGAATCAATTAGTTTTGTCATAATAATCCAGACCCTTGGTTTTCCAACTGCTTGAATTGCTGTTGGAGTTTTACACGTGCGCGCTGAGCCCTCATCTTTGCCGCACTTACACTAATGCCTAACTTCTCTGCTATTTCCGCATACGGTCTTTGCTCCAAATCCTTAAGTACCAATATTTCTAATACATCAGGGTCTAGATCCCCTAATGCGCTATTTAACAACTCGTATTGCCGTCTTGCCGACCACTCACTTTCGGTCGTTTCTGCTGATGGTAAAGCGTCTGCCATGGTGTCAACATCAGTCTCCGAAAGCTGTGGTCGTCTGCTTCTTCTACGCGTCTCGTTTTTGCAGCTGTTAATTGCAATCCGAGAAATCCAGGTTTTAAATGATGATCGCCCTTCAAAAGAGTTTAAACTGCGGTAAGCTTTCAAGAAGACATCTTGTGTGAGGTCTTCAGCGTCTTGAGCGTGTCGAATGTAGCTGTAGCAGATACGGTAGACGGTTGTTTGATGTCGCCGAAACAGTTCTTGAAACGGCCGTTCATCTTTCGCGCCTCGCTTTTGGCTCAGCGCGATCAAATCTGCGTCACTTAATTCAGACAGGTTCCTCATTACCGCGTTCAAATTCTCCTTATGATGAAGGATGGTAGACGCCGGCCTGACCTGGGAGCCAGCGCCTACCGGGCGACTAGAACGCATTTGTACTTCAATCGATAAATCAGTCAAGATTTTCCTACTTCAGTCCCTGTAATCAGTTATTCTACGGTTTACTGAATACGGATGTTTATACTGAATACGCTACAAGTTACTGCACACTGAATACAATTCACTGCCGTAGACTGTCGTAAACGGAAAGAAATTGCTCCGTTTACCAAATCTCTGAACTATTCGACTGAATCGCCAGAGCGGATGTTGTCGATAAGCCGAGCAACTTCCTGTCCAGCAATTTCGCGGCTACCCAGACCAAAGGCTAAGGCGGCTGCGACGCCCAAGGCTCCTAAGAGGATGCCGAAGGCAAGATTGACGATATCATCGGCGATACCCATTTGACGAAGGCCCATTGCACCAGCTAAGACAAGTATTGCCATGCGTGCAATCGTGGCTGTCATTTGTGACTGTGCCCCACCTGCGCTTTTAATGAAGCCATGCGCTAAGTTGGCGAGATAAAGCCCAATCCCGAAAATAATCAGGGCTAAAATAACTTGCCCCGCAAATCCCACAAATGTGGTGATAATGTTGGCTAAGAATTGTGATCCTAATAGTTCAGCCGCTGAGATAGCCGCAAAAAGCATGATGCCGACTTGAATGATGTAACCAATCAGTTCAGACATTGTTCGCGTACCTGTTAAAGAAATTCCCAGACGTTCTGGTATCTCATTGACACCGATTCCGACCAAAAGGTCACTAATTAGTCCTGAAACTAATCGGGCGATGTAATAAGAAACGATTAAAACAAGTGAGGCCCCGAAAATTCCAGGGACAGCGTCCAAAATGGTGGTCAGCATTGTTGTTGCTGGACCAGAAATCGCTTCAATGCTGAGCTCTTCTAAGGCTGAAACGATGGTGAATAACAAAATAAAGGTATAAACAACGGTTCCTACTAAGCTAGATAAAGAACGGCTACCAGATAATCCAGCCCGTTCGCCGAGGGCATCTGCTCCGACAGCAGCCAGTAAGTTCGTCAAAATTTGGCGCAGAATGCGAGCAATGAACCAACCAATAAGCAGAATAAGGCCAGCCCCTACGATATTCGGAATGTAGGTAATTGCCTGGCTGAACATATCTTGCACAGGGGCCGCAATTTCTGACATACCGAGCCGTGATAAGATGTCGGGGATAAAGAGTAAGAAGATGAACCAAAATGCGGCCGTTGCTAGGGAATTGCTTACTGAAACCCGTTCGCCATCTTCTAACGCGCCGTGCTCCGTTAAGCGCTCGTCTACTTTTAGAAACTCAGTTGCTTTTGTAATGAGGAATCGAATGACGGTTGCTACTGCCCATGCCACAATGAGCATCAAAACCGCCCCGCCTAAGTTTGGTAGATATTCGGTCGTTACTTTGCTTAACAGCGAGTTAATAGGGTCAGCGACGGCGGGTAGTTCGAGCCGTTGTAACACACCAACGGCCGTAAATAGCATAATAATCCAAAACACAACCCGCCCTGCAATATCTTCAATGCTAAGGTTACTCGTTTCTTCGAGCGTTAATGTTTGGGCAATACGTTCATCTAAGCTGGTACGTGCTAATAAACGACGAACCACATTTGCGGCTAGTCTGGCAATCACGTAGCCAATAACTAAAATAGCGAGAGCCGCCAAGATATTTAATATGCTTGTGCCAATTGGTCCTAAATCTGTAAAAAACTGCTGAATCTGACTCATGACATTCTCCTAAATTTAGGTAAACGGAGAGATTTCGTTTGAAATAGATGTTGGTAAAAACTTACCGTTTCCTCGGCGAACGGAAAGTATTCTACCCTTGTTATTTCTTGTTTTCTTCTCCGTTCACATCAATAGCCCATACGACGATGGGCTTTGTCCCTTTTTTGCTGATACTCATTTAGACAACCCTTTTTTTAAAAGGTCACAACTTGATCTGATAGGAGCTTATGAGGGGATTCTTGTGCGTATGCAATATCTTTCTTTTCGCCCCAATCGTTAGGGCTAAAAACTGGTTTGAATTCAAAAAAATACTATCATTATGTGCATCTCTAGATTTCGGCTAAGTGGAGAACAAAACGTATTTAGAGATAAAACGGCTTCGTATAAGTTTTGTTCTCTGCAAATAGGAGTTCTTCATGGATGGAGATGTCATTGTGAACGATGCCCAAGCGTCTGAACAGGATTCAGCACGGCGCGGTGGGCTTCTGTATGCCATCTTGGCAATTATAATTTTGATTTTGATGACGAGTTTGGGCTTTTGTACAGATACAACGAATCTAGCTGAACTGTCAGCCCCCACAATTAATACCCCAGACGATGAAATCCCTAGTGGTTTGGTGATTTTTTCAGGTGAAGGCGAACCGGGGTCTGATGTTGAGGTGATGTTAAACGGTCGTTCTGCTGATACAGTCACCGTTTATCGAGATGGGGAATGGATCTATTCAACCAACTTAGAAGCTGGGGAATATGATGTCACAGTGACCGGCCCAGATGCCGACGGTGAAATGAACCTTAGCTCGGAAAGCGTTACCTTTAATGTGGTGCAAAGCTACTTGGCACCGAAACTAAATTTGCCAGATGCCGCTCAAGATGCCAATGGGTTTGTGCTAAACGGTACAGGTACGCCGGGAAGTACGGTCGAGATTTTTAATAGTGGAATTTCTTTAGGAACGGCCGTTGTTGGCGATGATGGGACATGGTCATTTGATGCGGACTTAAGCACCTATCGTAATCGTTTCATGATTCGTGGTTTTGATCCTGATGGTAATTCTATTGGGGCTTCACCCTCAGTTGAATTGTTAGTTGACTCTGCTGCCGCGCCGCTTGCTATCAATACGCCAGACATTGGTGAATTTGAATTAAGCGATAGCGGCTTGTCTTTGAGTTCTGTTACTTTTACTGGGAGCGGCGAACCCGATAGCGTAGTAGACCTCTTTGTCCAAGGGGAAATCATTGGCTCACCAATGGTAGATGGCGACGGTAATTGGTCTTTTCCGTTTACATTAGAAGGTCCGGCAGGCGACTACTCGGTGCGTGGATTGATGTTTAATAACGAAGACCGCGATGTGCTTCTCGACACCGAGCTAG
>JBCCFD010000014.1:0-38988 GCA_039029915.1 Chloroflexota bacterium | reverse complement strand
CGTTGAAATTCAGAATATTGGGGACGAACCCGTTGTTGACGATTTCTGGGTTGATGTTTACATCAATCCCGCCACACCTCCAACAAGCGTCAACGACACCCTCGAAACCTTAAATGCCTATGGATTTGTTTGGGGGATAACTGATGTCGTCATTCATCCTGGTGGCACGCTGCAATTAACACTCAATGATGCCTATTTTGTTGAAACTGAACATACAGCTCCATTTCCGTTATCTGCTGGTTACCCTGTCTACGCTCAGGTCGATTCTGCGAATGCCAACAATCCTAATGGCGCAATCTTAGAAGATCATGAAAAATCAGGCAGCACCTATAACAACATCACCATGAGCGCCATTCAATAACCAGCCCACGTAGAGACGTCCCGCTGGGGCGTCTCTACGTGGTGATTTTTACACGGCCATTTTCATCCCTGCTACAATACCTCATGAGCAAACGACGCCGTTCCAGAAACCGAGCCCCACGTCCCAAACAGGGATTACTTACTCAACCATTCAAACAACCCGTCAACCAATGGTCACCGTTTGAAATCCTCAACCCAGACCAACTAGAAACAATCCATAACGCCTCCCTCGATATCCTTGAAAATACGGGCATCGACTTTCTGGATAGCGAAGCATTGTCTATTTGGGAAAAAGCGGGAGCCAAGGTCGATCACAAAGCGGAACACGTCTGGATCGATCGCGGCTTGCTGATGGAAACCATTCACAAAGCACCAAACCAATTTACATGGCGGGCGCGAAATCCTGAGAAAAACATCGTCGTTGGCGGCAATCATCTCGTCTTTGGGCCAAACGGGGGCATGGTGTACGCCAGCGATTTAGATCGAGGACGACGCCCTGGCGTGCTAGCAGACTTCAAAAACTTCCTCAAACTGACCCAGGTCTGCCCACACATCCACTTTGGGCCGTGGGAGCAAGTGACTGCCCATGATGTACCGGTCAGCCTACGCCATTTGGTGCGGCTCAATGCGGGCATTCATTTAACGGATAAGGTGGTGAGCGAGGTGGCACACGGCCGTATCATGACCCAAGACAATCTCAACATGGCCAAAATCCTGTTTGGTGACGGCATCGAAGAGCAACCTGACCCTGTCATGGGTGACGTCGTCAACGTCAACAGCCCCCTGCGCTACGACGACCGCATGCTCGGGGGCCTAATCACTTACGCCCGCGCCAATCAGGTCGTCATTGTGACCCCCTTTATTCTAGCGGGTGCCATGAGCCCCGTAACGATGGCGGCTGCTTTGGCCCAGCAAAATGCAGAGGCTCTGGCCGGCGTGGCCCTCACTCAGCTGGTGCGACCCGGTGCCCCCGTCGTCTACGGCGGCTTTACCACCAACACTGACCTCAAAAGCGGCAGCCCCGCTTTTGGCACGCCGGAAGGGGCATGGGCGCTCTTCGTCGGCGGACAGCTTGCCCGCTACTACAATCTTCCCTATCGAGGCAGCGGTGGCCTTTCTAATGCCAACGCCGAAGACGCCCAAGCGGCCTATGAATCGATGTGGAATATGTGGCCCTGCGTGCTGGCCCACACCAACATGATGATGCACTCGGTGGGCTGGATGGAAGGCGGTCTCACCGCCTCATTTGAAAAGTTTGTCATTGATGCAGAAAATTTGGCCATGTTTGCTAAGTTTTTAGAAGGCTTCCCTATCGATAAGGACAATTTGGCTCTTGATATGATTGATGAGGTTGGCCCCGGCGGCCATCATTTTGGCACCCCGCACACCCAAGCCCGCTACCGCGACATCTTCTATCAATCTGAACTGGCAGACCGCTCTCCGTTTGGCACATGGCAGGAATCTGGTGCCCAAACAACCGCCCAGCGCGCCAACGACACGTGGAAGGCGTGGCTCAAAGCATACGAACAGCCGCCGCTCGACCCCGCTATCAGTGAAGCCCTCAACGCCTACGTTGAAAAACGTTCACAAGAACTAGAAGGTAAAGATTTGTATCAATAATGGTTTAATATATCAACATACCCAATTCCCCTTTCCAAATACCACTTACAGATTTTCAAATACTTGTTGATAACTTTGAAAATTACAAATAGACATTCTAGCTTGAAAAGCTTCCGCATACCGAACAAATCCCCTAGCACATTGCTGCCCGCGCATTCTCATTTTCCCTAGCAATACTTCATTATCCATATATATGGTATTTTGTTGTGATGGAAAACTATTCTTTAAAATTTGACATTTTCTTACAGCGAAGCTCATTTTCCCCAAATCCCCTCCCCAATCAATTACCTCACTAACATCTACAAACAGATTGGGCAGAAATGGCTTTGAATTTGTTTGGTGTATTTCGTATTGTAAAATGTTTTGCCCTTCACGAAACACTCTAAGGACCGTTTCGGCAACTGTGAAATGATCTTGATGCATATCATCGGGACTTGGGGCAAAAACGATATGTGGATCAATGATTGACTTTGTAAATTCTAAATATTTATGAATTTGGGGTCGATATTCTGGGAATCTTGTATCTTCAAAATTTTGAGCATCAAAATATTCTATTTCACCAGGTGCTTGCTGGTAAACATTTTTTACACCTAACGAATGTGCTGCCTTTTGCGATTCGGCTTTCCTAGATAGACGATAATTTGGATTTAATGTTCTTCGCATTTCAGTACTCAGCACCCGGTAGTATATTTCAACATTAAATTTATGCTTAAGTAGTAAAAGCGTGGCGCCACAGCCTAATTCAATATCATCAGAGTGTGGGGCGATTGCTAAGACACGGATCCCTTTTTTTATACCAAATACAGACATAAATCCCTCCATTTTATATATCTATGAGTTAAGCTTTACAGTTTTAATAGTGGTGGTCGTTTTCACAAACTGGCCCTCTGAAACAGTTCCTGAAATGAAAGCTGTGGCGCCAATGATGCTATTTTTTCCAATAATTGAGCCAGGCATCAGGACGGCCTTGGCACCCGTTTTCGCGCGATCACCGACTAAAGCACCCAATTTATTGCTATTTGAATTGATTATTTTGTCATTGAATGTGTACAAAACGGGCTGATTATCAAACCTTACATTCGCAATTATGGTGCCTCCGCCAATGTTTACTTGATTCCCTATAACTGTATCCAAGATAGTACATTGATGTGACACAATTGCCTTATCGAGTAGGATGGTTCTCGCTACCTCACATCGATCCCCAATGACGCAGGAATCGCCTGTGAGAACCTGTCGAACGGTTGCACGGCCAATATAGCAGTTTTTGCCAATAATAGTTGGTCCACGAATGATAGCCAAAGCGTCGACTATTGTTCCAGCACCGATAAGAACGTCCCCTTCGATAACGGCAGTTGGATGTATTTGAATAGATAGATTTTCAACTTTGGTATTGGAGGTCAAAAAACCGGGCAACGCTTTAATTGACTCCCAAGGATTTTCGGCTGGAAAGATTCCTGGATAACGAAAAGTTTCTAAATTAAATAAAGTTGATGTTTCCAATTTACCTCCTCTCTTTTGATGGGTGAATCGGGATTATGCGTTTGTGATACTAGCCGTTACTATCACCTCTCATGAGGTTGATCGATTGTGTTCACGACAAAAAAACTCAAGGTTGAAATTACCTTCAAGCCGTTTTAAACTTGACCATGGTCACGCAGAGACACCCCGAAAAATTTCTCATTGTATCTGAACAGTTGCGTTGAGTATCCATTTAATGGACTAAGGTGGCATCTCAAACTCTTTTTCACTGATTTATTAAGATAATTCTTCTCGTAAGGCACAATCTTTTGGGTAGGTCATTTTGAGTCTCCTAGTTATCGTGGTTATCTCTAGAATACCTCTTGACCTACATTTGTCAGTTTTAACAGAAACAACTTTACACGATCCCTTAATGCCAGAATGTAGGCTAACACAAATCATCCTATCCGCTTTTCTGTTTCAAATGTTACAAATTTTCATTAGCAGAAAGCTCCTTTATTTTTACATCGGAAAAAGGGGACATCATCGGGAGAAGGCTCCCACATTATTTCAAAAAAATGGCAGGGCAAACCTTTAAGGCTTTTCCATTGAAAAAAAGATGAAAAAACTGATGAGCCTCTATTTCATCTATCAATCAGTGTAACGTGACCGCTCAATTATCCTCCAAGTGGTCTCTTTTATTCGATAAACACTGTAAGAACTCTCTATTCCGCCTCCTCGATAATATGCAGTTATGCAATCGTGATTAAATTTTTTCGTAGTCTTATTGAGGATGTGTTTAATTGTCGCTATGTCAGTGTAATCGTCTCCTTGCCATACACCTTTATTTGGATGTCCACTTGAAGGAATTTCATGTAAGGAAGTAAGGGGTAATTCCTTCAGATAGTTCTCTATGCTCAATTTTGAATTTCCCTTTGACTGCTTACCATCGGATTTACTTGAAAAATTCATTTTCTCTCCTTTAAAATGCTTTTTGATATTCAAATTTGTTGATTACAAAATAACGAAGTTAAACTTTATAATTAGCATAGCGATTTGCTGAGTGAGTAGTGGAGCAAAACTGCTCCAAAGGTCTTTTGGGGAAACATCTATGGCTTACGAACATAATTTCGGCTCTTTTCTGGCATCAAAAATGGAAGGTCGCTTTGGCGATATGCGCCTCGCCAACGAATTGAACGCAACCTTTTCTCCAGAATTTGTTAAGGTTTCTAGAAGCACAATTAGGAATTGGCGCGATCAAACCTCTCCGCGTGCTAAAAAATGGCAGCAGTTGTTAGCAGTTGGGCATATTCTTGGACTCGATGAATTCGAAATTGACGAACTTCTGTCCCTGTCAAAATTTCCAAAATTAGCAGAATTGTGGGAAGTTGCAGATGAAGAGGAACAAGCTAAATTGCTATCACTTTGGAGTCGCGTACCTTTTAATCTTCCTAGAAAAAACCCCTTTTTCGTTGGCAGGGTCAAGGAAAAGTCAGAACTCCTTTTGGAGCTGTCTAAAGCTCAACATAACTTCATTTATTGCTTAACAGGGATGGCGGGGGTTGGGAAAACGACATTAGCTATAGAGTTAGCCTATGAAGCTAAGGAAAGACGTTTATTTTCTCAAGGTATTATCTGGCTAGATGGCAGGAGAAATACAATTGAAGAACTACTACTTCAATGTGGATTTCAATTAGGTAGAAATCTTGCAAATCTGAGGAATATTAACTTACTAAGTCAGGCTGTACGTGAAATGCTCTCTTCGAAAAAACTTCTATTAATCATCGACAATTTAAACAATGAAAAAGACCTAGAGCTCTTGCTTCCTGCGACTGGATTTTGTGCAGTGCTGGTAAGCATCCCGTAAAATAGGTTCTTGCGCAATTTATGTGGTTAAGGAAAAGAATGCGTCAAAGCAATGTTTTGTGTTATCCAAGGTATGAAAACAAATACCTTGCCAATATCTATACCCGAATGCGACATTGAAAAGATCGAAACAACAATCGAACAGGTCACGATTCAAGCGAGTCTACGTCGACGTCCAAGCCCCTGTCCAAAGTGTAACGAGCTATCTAATCAGGTTCACGGATACTATCAACGAACAATCAAGGACCTGCCAATTCTTTCATCAATTGTCTGGTTAAAGCTCAGAGTGCGCCGTTTTCGTTGTCAAAACGCAACCTGCTCTCAACAAACATTTACCCAACAGGTCAATGAATTCCTCCAACCTTATCAACGGTCAACTAATCGACTGAAAACAACGCTTTCTCATATTGGACAATTTCTTGGTGGACGGGCCGGTGCTAGATTAGCAATGAAATTATCAATGCCAATCAGCGGAGATACACTCTTGCGACTTGTCCGACGCTTTCCAGAAGAACCCCTAGGTTTGCTACGAGTGATTGGAATCGACGATTGGGCGGTTCGAAAAGGGCAACGATATGGCACGATTATTGTCGATTTAGAAAAACATCGTGTTGTTGACCTGTTACCAGATCGTGATTCTGAGACTGTTGAAGCTTGGCTCAGTCAACATCCCACGCTTCAAATCATCACCCGAGATCGCTCAAAGGAATATGCTCAAGGTATTACGGCGGGTGCACCTCAAGCAAAACAGGTTGTTGACAGGTGGCACCTTTTAAAAAACATGTATGAAGTTGTGGAGCGCAGTTTACACACACTTTATCCAATATTAAGGGAACGGCTAGCGAATATAGCCGAAACAAACCACCTCTCTATCAACAGGTTGCGAGATACTTTTCCACGAGGTCTATCTCACGAAGCTATACGTCAAGATCGCAGAGCCGAACGAAGGCATAAGTATGAGCTGGTTCATTTCATGTCAGCTAGGGGATTAAGCACACGTCGCATTGCAAAGATAATGGGCATTAGTCGCGGGACTGTGTTTAGATTTTTACATGCAGAGACTTATCCTGAGGTAAAAAGTCGAGGATATCGGCCGAGCATTCTTGACCCTTATTTGCCTTATTTAGAGGAACGGGTTCAAGATGGACATTGGCACGCACGTCAACTTTGGGAAGAAATTGTTCAACAGGGTTATCCAGGCACCAAAAGCCAAGTCATCAAATGGCTGACTTGGAGGAAAAAACACCCGGCCACAATCCCAGTTGAAGAATTGGCAAATTTGACACCAGTTTTTCTCTTACCTCCTGTCAAAGAGCTTCTTTCTTTACTTGCACAAGAACATGATAGGCTTACTATCGATGAAGATTGGCTACTTAGCCGACTTATGAAGATACCAGAAATTTCTGCTGTTCAAGACCTTGTGCAGTCGTTTTTGAAGATGATACAGGACAAAAAACCGGATGCACTTCAACCCTGGTTGGCCAAATGTCGTGAGCTAGAAATCCCTTATCTAAACCGTTTTGCGAAAAGCCTGACACAAGATTTTGATGCCATTCAAGCAGCATTGGAATCCCCTTGGAGTAATGGGCAAGTTGAGGGACAAGTCAATCGATTAAAGCTTTTAAAACGCCAGATGTATGGTCGTGCAAAACTTGACCTGTTGAAGAAAAGGATTGTGTATCAACCTTGAAACCACATAAACTGCGCAAGAACCTAATCTTGGGATCTTTACATGCTCATTACGACTCAGAATCAACATTTCCTTGGGTCTACAGCAAAACACATCCATTTAAAAGGTTTTGACTCAAATCGGAACAGTTCTTTGAGGCTTTTTAAAAAAATAGTTGGCAATGCTCAAACAAAAAATATTCAAAATGAAATTATTGAAATTTCCAATCTTCTTGGTCACCTTCCACTAGCTATAAAAATAGCCGCATCTAGAATTAAATATAGTAGCAACAATAATATAAACACATTCAAAGCTCGCCTGCTAAAAGAACAAAATAAGCTAGACAAATTATCATTTGAACATGATGATGTTCGACGAAGCTTCAATAGTAGCTACACACTTTTAGGCAAAAATGAAAGGCTATTTTTTCAATCCTTGGGTGTGTTCGATGGCAACTCATTTAATATCAAAGCTATTCCAAAAATTTTGAATATTTCCATTTCTGTCGTTGAAAGTCTTATCGAGAACCTCTATCGATTATCTCTTTTAGAAAAAGTATCTGATTATCGATATAAACAACATACGCTACTGCATAGTTTTGCAATTGAAAAGTCGAGGCTCGAATCGAAAACAGAAAACATGATAAGGTTCTATATCCTTTTAATAGTTGAAAATCAGTATAATTTTGAAGCTTTATCATTGGAAAAGGATAATCTCTACTCAGCATTAAACAAAGCATATCAGTTAAGTTTCTTTGAACTTTATTTGACCGGGTTAAATAAAGTTTATGATTTTTGGGAACTCAATGGTTATTTTCTTCTAGCCAAAGAACATCTTTTCAAGGCAAAGCAGATAGTTTCAAATCTACACTTACCCTATAAGGTTAAAATTCTCACCTATTTTACTTTAGCCAAATTTGAAATATGGCAGTCAAATTTTTCAGAAGCTGAGATAAGGATTGCAGCAGGTTTAGACCTTGCAAAGCAAACGGAGGAAACAGAATTAAAACCTCGTGGCCTCCGTTTACTCGGTTTAGCGAGAGGTCACTCTGGGAATCATAAAGAAGCCATTACATTATTGGAAGATGCAAAAGTCCTATTCAATTCTGAACGGTTGTTTCGGATGGAAAATATTACACGTAATGAATTAGGAACATTCCAAATGTATGCTGGCAAACTTAAAGAGGCTCAACATAATTTTGAAAAATCATTAAGTTCCCCAATCAAAGCCAAAGACAAAATTAATGAGTTGAAATCTTTTGGCAACTTAGGTGCGATTTCCATGCGTCAAGGTAGCCTTCAAGAAGCAGAAGAGTATTTCAGAGTGACTTTGAAGATTTGCAAGGAAATAAAAAATCGCGGTGCAGAAGCCAAAACTTTAGGTAATTTAGGCATTCTAAATGCTCTACGCGGAAATTATGACGAAGCCTATCGAAAATTTACACTTGAGTTGCAAATTTATCGAGATATTAATTTGAGACCTGGTGAATGTGGTGCGCTTATAAACTTAGGCACCTTATCATTTGATCAAGACAATTTATCTCAAAGCAAAGAGTTTTACGAAGAGGCATTAACTATCTCTCAAAATGCAAAGATTAAATATAGTGAAGCCAACATTCTTACTAATTTAGCTAATGTCAATCTTCTTTTAGGGAACTTCGGTGATTCACGACTCCAAATCACTCAAGCTGAGCAAGTATTTCAAACAAATAATAGTAAAGAAATTCAAATTTCAACACTTGATGTAAAAGGACGACATTCATTCCTATTGGGGAAATATGATGAAGCTCAAAAACAATTTGAAGAAGCTTATCAAATTAGTCAAGAAATTTCTCACTTAGATAATCAAAGTAATCAACTTACAAACCTAAGTCTTATATGTTGTTATCAAAATGATTTTCAATCAGCTTTGAAATTTTGTAAAAGAGCTCTGAACATTCTTGACCAAACAAAAAGTATTCGGCGCAAAGGGAAAACATTACTCGTCAAAGGTCATGCCGAATTAGGACTTGGATTCTTGTCTGATGCTGAGAAAACATATCAAAGCTGTTACGAGTTTCGATCTAAACTCAATCAACCTAATCATTCGATTGAATCCCATGTTCTTCTCGCTTACTCAACATTCTTGCAGGTAAAATCAGAACGAACAGCCACTCTTTTCACTGATGATTTCAAGTCCGAATTGCATAAAACAACTCTTGAAGGTGCTTTAATGCCTCAAGAAATCTTTTTCCTCGCTTACACAATACTCAAGCCGACGGATCATAAAAACAGTAGTTTATTTTTGAAAAAAGCAATGCAATTTATTCAAAATAATAGTCGACTCTTAGATGAACTTGATCGCAAGCATTATTTTGAAAGAGTTCATATAAATCAACTAATTATGACTGAGTATGAAGCTTTGATTGACAGCTAAACTTCATGATGTCGATTTAACTACCTCAATGCTTGTGCTAAATCCTCAAGCAGATCATCTGGATGTTCTAAACCAACGGAAATACGCAGCAAGTCGATGGGCGTCTTCGTATTTTCATCTTCGACTGGCGCACGATGCTCGATAAGGCTTTCAACCCCGCCTAGGCTAGTGGCACGAGCGAAGATTTTTGTTTTACCCGCAACTTGATCGGCCATTTCCCCCCCACCATACACCTGCACAGACAACATACCGCCAAAGTCTCGCATTTGTCGCTTAGCGACTTCATGACCGGGATGGCTTTCCAAGCCAGGGTAATGGACAGTATGAACTTTGGGGTGGTCAGCTAAGAATTGTGCCACTTTCATCCCGTTGGCACAATGGCCACGCATTCGGTAAGGTAAGGTCCGAATGCCACGGAGAAGGAGCCAGCTATCAAATCCACTGGGGACGCCGCCACCAATCCCCTGCACCAAGCGCATCTTTTCAAAGAAATCATTTTCTTCTTTTGCAACGATGACCCCACCTGTGAGATCGCTATGGCCGCCCAAATATTTGGTGGTTGAGTGAACAACCACGTCGGACCCCAGTTTGAGTGCTGGTTGCAGCATGGGTGTAGCCCATGTCCCGTCAACCCCAACAATAGCACCTGATTCATGGGCGATGTGGGATACGGCCGTAATATCCGTAATCTTTAGCATCGGATTAGACGGCGTTTCAATCCAAACCAGCTTGGTATTCGGGCGGATCGCTGCTTTCAGCGCATCCAAATCCGTCAAATCAACCAGCGTGTGCTCTAACCCCCAGCGAGCCAAAATCTCGCCAGTCAATTCACGCACCCCAAAATAGGTATCATCGGGCAAAATAACATGATCCCCATGACCCAACGATTGAAACACACCTGCCACGGCTGCCATACCCGAAGCAAAGGCAATCGCTCCTGCGCCACCTTCTAGCTTAGTCATACATTCTTCGAGCGCATTTCGGTTTGGATTGCCAACCCGTGAGTAGACAAAATCGTCCTCATTTCCTCGAATATAGGTGCTGCTTAAATGAATAGGCGGCATGACTGCCCCCGTTTGCGCATCTTGCCTTCGACCGGCTTGAATGGCGATTGTTTCAATATTCATGATCACTCCTTTTTAGGTGTCAGGACTCATGTGTCACGTATCAGGTCGTGAGAATTTAGCACAAAGGATTGATGGGGCAAGAGACAATAAGTAGAGACAAAAGACGATATGATTGAGGTAGAATGACGCGCAAGGAGGGTTCAGAAAATGAGTGACCTGCAAAAAATGATTGATGAGGATGTATTAACGGCCGTACTTCAAACGGTATTCCAAGCACAAGCTAGCTTGCTCGAGTGGCAAATGTCCTCGGCCCACAGCGGATACAACCATAGCTTAACCGGCGGCATTTATCGCCTGTCCGGTAAGGCAAAAGTCGATCACGAAACTCAAAATTGGTCTCTAATTTTAAAAGTTGTGCTTGCGCCTGATCCACCAGACACGGTAAGCGATCCTGATTATTGGAAGCGAGAATTTCATGCGTATCAATCAAATTTACTTGCACAAATGCTAGGTCCACTACACGCACCCAAATGCTATCTGGCCCAAGAGATTTCGGAAACCCGTTACTATCTTTGGCTTGAAGAACTGACAGACGACCTTGGCAATGATTGGCCGCTAACCCATTACCAAACGGTTGGTCAGCATTTAGGGCAGTTTAACGGCGCTTATCTGCTTCAAAACAGTTTGCCCAGTGAACCGTGGCTGAGCAGAGGATGGCTGTCAAACTGGCTTTCACAATACGTTGATGTCGCTGACCTCATCGGCAAGGATGAAACGTGGCAGCACCCATTGGTAAACGGCCGTTTTCCATCCAACACTCGCAAACGTTTACTCAAGGTTTGGGACAATCGCAACAAGCTTCAGCAAAGCTTACAAACTCTGCCCCAAACCCTGCTCCACCAAGACGCGTATCGTCCTAATTTAATGGCTCAAGGCGATCGCACCATCTTGCTCGATTGGGACAAGATGGGCATCGGAGCGGCAGGCGAAGAGCTAGGCGGTGTGGTGCCAGCCAGTATGATTTGGTTTCGCGTCGATGCGGATGAGGCAATTGCGTTTGGTGAGCTGATTTACCAAGGGTATCTTGCTGGTTTGCGAGAGGCGGGCTGGCAAGGGGAGGAACGGTTGGTTCGCTTAGGATTTACGGCCTCTTCTGTGCTGCGCTGGCTTATGCCGGGTCTGTTTTGGCTGCGCGGCACGGTTGACCCGGAGTATGTGGATCAATGGACGGCTTGGTGGCAACGGCCGTTGCCCGTCATGCTAACCCAGTGGGTTAAAGTTACCATCTACCTCCTCAATTTGGCAGATGAAGCGCTCAAGCTGGCTAATGAAGGGGTTTAAGCTCGAAATCAAAGGGCTGTTGTCTAAAATTTCAGGTCTGCTTCGTTGAATAACAACAAAATATTAGGTGAAAACAAGCAAAGGAATAATAATGTCACGCTCTACTTGGGAATATAAATTGATTGAATGTCGTGCTCGCAGTGTCCTTCCAACTAGCAGCTATCTAACTGCACTTGGGGACAGGTCATTGATAATCAATCATGAATCATTCAAGATTGAAAAAGGATTGAAATTACTTGGTGACCAAGGATGGGAACTTTGTGGCATTCAAAAGAATTTTGATGGGGAAAACCTATCTAGAAAACAGTTTTTTATTGAATCATTTTACATTTTTAAACGGCCGATTTCACAAA
Source organism: Chloroflexota bacterium (assembly GCA_039029915.1). GTDB lineage: Bacteria > Chloroflexota > Anaerolineae > Promineifilales > Promineifilaceae > QQUD01. The sequence goes on along the minus strand of JBCCFD010000014.1, from coordinate 26,839 downwards.
GACTTCTATTATGAACCGATTAATTAATTTTAAGGAAGGATTCTTAAACAGTCTCAAACTAGGAGCCATCTTAGGGTTACTTCTAGGCTTTTTTATAACCATGTATGGATGGTCATTCTGGATTTCTATGAGCCAAACAGACTTAGCTTTTGGAACACCCTCTTTTGGGTTATTCATGATTTATGTGTTCCCTTATGCCTTTATTTCTATCTTGGTGCTAGTTAGCATCACGAACGGAATCATTCATCTTATTAGATCATTTAAGAAAATGTAACAACCAATACTCCTAGTCTTGTAAAATCAAACAAAATTCACATTGCTATATTACGATTAATTTCATACAATCCTTTCGCTTTGTGCAGATTGTCACAAGTTTTCGAAATGACGATTTTTCCCAACATTTCCCTCTTATCAATTTAACAACGACTGTGTTTCAATGAAAGCAAAGCCCCGAACGGAGGCTGAGTGTCCCTCTAGCCTATCGAGGATCTTGTCGAAGGTGTCGTGGCGCAATCCACTCTCGCCCGACTTGAAATACACGATTTAACAACACAGGGTGAGCCAAAATCACCCATTTTATGTAAATTTCACAAAATATCTTGAAATAAAACTGGGTAGAAAAGTGAAATTTACTCGGTGAAAATCAAATTTGAGTCGATTCTTTTTCAAGATACTTCTTGATTTTCACATAACACTTATGCATAATGGGATTTGAATTCCCTTTGTGCTTTACTCAAAATTACAGGAATAAGATGGCTTTAAAACCACGAGATTCAATTCGCAACATCGCCATTATTGCGCATGTTGACCACGGAAAAACAACCCTTGTCGATGGTATGCTCAAGCAAACCAATGTCTTTCGGCAAAACCAGCAGGTAACGGAACGTGTCCTTGACTCAAATGACCTTGAGCGGGAACGCGGCATTACCATTTTGGCAAAGAACACAAGCATCGTTTACAACGACGTGACTATCAATATCGTCGATACACCCGGACACGCTGACTTTGGTGGCGAGGTTGAGCGTATCGTAAATATGGTAGACGGTGTTCTTCTGCTTGTTGATGCAGTTGAAGGCCCCATGCCCCAAACTCGCTTTGTGTTGCGTCAAGCATTGCAAAAAGGGTGCAAGGTGGTAGTTGTCGTTAACAAAGTAGATCGCCCTGCCTCTCGCACCGATTTTGTGGTGAACTCCACTTTTGACCTTTTTGTAGACCTTGGCGCAGATGATGACCAAGCGGACTTTGAGGTGATTTACGCCATTGCCCTAGAGGGAAAGGCTGGACATGAGCCGGATGAGTTAGCGGGAGATTTACGGCCGTTATTCGACACCATCATCAAACATCTCCCCGCGCCCGTTGTCGACCTCGAAAGCGACACCCAAATGCTCGTCACCACCCTCGAATACAGCAGCTACGTTGGCAAAATTGCCGTTGGGCGGCTTTCTAGCGGCACGCTCAAAAGCGGCCAAAACATCATGCACATGATGGCCGATGGCGAAATGAAGCCAGCCAAAATCAACAAGCTGTACACTTACCAAAACCTGCAGCGTCACGAGCAAGAAACCGTGCAGGCTGGCGACATCGTCGCCATCGCGGGCATTCCCGACGTCAGCATTGGCGACACCCTCGCCGATCCGGAGAATCCAGTTCAGCTGCCCCCTATTACTGTTGAAGAGCCTACCGTTCGCATGAGCTTCCGCATCAACGACAGCCCGTTTTCAGGCCGTGACGGCAAATACGTTACCACCCGCCAAATTCGCGACCGTCTTATGGCCGAGCTTGAACGAAACGTGGCGCTCAAAGTCGAAGAAACTGGCCGAGCGGGTGAATTTATCGTTTCAGGTCGCGGTGAACTGCACTTGGCCATCCTCATCGAAACGATGCGTCGAGAAGGGTACGAACTGGCGGTTAGTCGCCCAGAAGTCATTTTCCGTGAATCTGAGGACGGCAAGAAAGAAGAGCCAGTTGAACAGCTTTTCTTAGAGGTGCACACCGACTACTTTGGCCCTGTTAGCGAAATGCTGGGCAAGCGTCGCGCTCGCACCATCAACATTAACTATGGGGATGACGGCACTGTTTACGCTGAATATTTAGTGCCCACTCGCGGCATTTTGGGCTTCCGCCAGCCGTTCCTCACTGCAACGCGCGGCACCGGCATCTTTAACTCATTGTTCCACGGTTATCAACCAATGGCTGGCCCGATTGAAAAACAATCGTTGGGTTCTCTCGTTTCGCTTGAAGCTGGACCCGTTAGCGCCTACGCTTTACAGCATTTGCAAACGCGCGGCACCTTTTTTGTAGCCCCGGGTGAAGATGTGTATGCAGGGCAAGTGGTTGGCCAAAACATTCGAGACGAAGAGCTGGTGGTCAATGTGTGCCGCACTAAGAACCTAACCGGCCACCGCGCTGTTCCCAAAGCGATTGCCGACGCTCTCAGCGCCCCTCGCATCATGTCATTAGACGAAGCCATTGAGTATTTAAGTGAAGATGACCTCTTGGAAGTCACCCCAGAATCACTCCGCATTCGTCGTAAAATTCTCAACCATCCCGAGCGCATGAAGCAAATGAAACGCGCCAAGGCGAATAAATAAAAAAATCAGATGTGGTAGGGTTGGGATAGGGCGGCATGAACCTCAGCAAACAAAATCAGTCTGCGCCGCCCTATCTCAACCAGATTCGGCCCAAAATCATGTTCGCTGGGTGAAATAAAGTGAGATAAGCGCGCGCAAACCCGTTGAAGGGTCCAGTAAAAACGCGCCCACTTATCCCACCGCTACCGTATTTCTTTTTTATTGAGTCCATCAATAAAAAAAGGGCGGCTTGTTTAAAGCCACCCTTTTCAATCATCAAATCTACTCTCTCAAACTTATCTCAACACAATCCGTAAAACTTCACCATCTTCAATCACAACATCTTCAATGATGGTGTTTGGTGATGTGCGTACTTCAACTGTGTATGTACCAGGTTCAAGGTCTAACGGCTGTCCACCCACCCGGCTTGACGCCACTGTGTTGCCGTCAGCATCTTTAACGCTGTAGAAAGCACCCGTTGCGGCGCGAAGAGCCGCGGTGAGCTGACCGGGATTGTCGACGTCGTAGTAAGTACCGCCGCCTAACTCTGCCCATCGTTCAAACTCGGTGCGCAGATTCTCATCCGCGATAGACAAGCCAACGATATTAACCTGCACATTGAACCCGGCATCGACAAGCGCTTCAATCGCGGCGGCAGGATCCCCATCACACGTTTCTTCACCATCGGTGAGCAGGACGACAATGCGTTCTTCTTCGGTTGATGCGGCTAAATCTTCCGCCACCAAGGCCAGCGAGGCCGCGATTGGCGTATTCGCATTGAAGCGAGGTGATGCATTGGCAACCACTTCATTGACTGCAGCCCTGTCTAATGGCCCATAAGGCACCATGAGGTCGGTGCGGCAGGAGAAGTCGCCTTCAATGTTACCAAAGACGCGTAGTGCGAACGGTGTGCCTTCCGGCAAGACATCGTTGACGATATCATCAAGCGAGCGCTGCGCTCCGTTGAAGCGGGTTGTGTTGACGAAGGACATCGTCATACTCCATGAGGCGTCGAGAATGATCTCAACGGCGGGAGTGCCTGCCAAAGCAACGGCCGTTGACCCTTCTGGATCATCTACCGCATCACCGCTGCCCCCGTAAAGGACCTGCAGGCCACCAACGACGTCCCCAACGTTGGCCCGATTAGCGGCTTCAGCTAAGGTTGCTCCGCTGCTGTCGACAGCTCGACCAGCGATAGTGTAGCTGCCAGAGCCAAGCATGGTAGTGTAGCTCCAATTGCCGTCTGCATCGGCGGTGACCGTATCAACCAGTTCACCATCAATGAAGATTTGCACCTCTTGGTTAGGCAAGGTACGGCCGTTGACCATCACCTCAGCCTCATCACCTGAAAGCTCACCCACCGTCACATCGCTCATCGTGACAAATGGCACAATGCTAAACATTTGGGAAGCGGTGGCTGAACCGGCGTCGCCGGCTTGACTGACCTGAATATCATAATCGCCAGCTGGCAGATTAAAATTAGGTGACCAAGACCATAAGCCATCTGCACCAACGGTAACGGTATCAACCACTTCACCATCAATGATAATGTCAATATCAGTGCCGGGGATACCTGTTCCGTCCAATGAAAGGCCGCCAAACTCACCAAGATTGATATTACCAAGAGCAAGCGTGCCCAAAGCTGGAATCGTGAACGCCTGACTAACTGACGTATTGGTTTCACCGTTTGGCAAAATTTGATTGGCGGTCACATCATAATCACCCGGATTGAGTGAAACATCGCCGCTGAATGACCAAGTGCCATCATCACCAACAGTCGTAGTGCCAATGACGTTACCATCAACGATGATTTCAACGGTGCTGCCCGGTTCACCCTCACCAGAGAGCATCATTGAACCGGTAGCCAAGCCGCCGTCCCCAGCGCTGAAGTCGCCAAAGCTTGGGGCACCTAAAGTCAAGGCGGTTGCTGCACCGGTAATGCCAAGCGTTGCCAGACCAGATGAGCCAATTTCGGCACCGTCTGGATCAAACCCAATCGCTTCAAATTCGTTGAGATAACCGTCTGCACTGGTTGTGAATGACCAAGTGCCGTCATCACCAACAGTTGTGGTGCCGATTGAAACGCCGTTTTGGAAAAGCTCAACGGTTGAGCCGGGCGTTCCAGTCCCATCAATGGTGATGGCGTCAGCATCAACTGAACCTGATGGCAAGCTAAGCGTCGGGATGTCAAATGTCACATCCGGCACGTCAACCACTTCCGGGGTGTCGATTTCTGGCGCTTCAACGGTTAGGGCAAACGGCTGTGAGCTGCCCCGCTCCATACCGTCGGGATCAAATTCAACGGCGCTAAATTGGTAACCGCCAGCGTCTAAATCGGCCGTGTTAAACGACCAGGTGCCATCGCCAGCCACAGTAGCAGTGCCAACTGAATCGCCGTCTAGGCGTAAGTCGATAGTGGAGCCGGGGAGGCCCGTGCCAGCTAGCGTAGCGGCCCCCGGAGCTAAGATGCCTGTTGGGGCAGTAATTGTCGGGTTTTGGTAACGGCCTTGGAATGCCCAGAAGCTTAGCAGTAATGCCACCAAGAAGACAAGGACCGAACCTTTGAAAAAGTTATACCGACGAATTGCTGCAGCATCTACATAATTTGTAGATAGTCGTGGATCTTCAAACATGATTGTTCCTTTTGATTTGGTTAAATGTTGTAATGTTGCAGGTTGCAGGTTGCAAGTGACAGGTCGCCAGTTGCGACGTAGACCTTGCTACTTGCCACATGCTTAATTCACATTTGACCAGCTCAATTTGTCGGTTAACTCATTAAAATCATCCCATTTGCCTTGATCGGCCAAACGGGCTTGTTTTGGCCATGACTCATGCAGTTTGCCAGATGACATGTTGAAACGGTCACCTGCGTCGCGCAAGATTTCGGTAATGCGTTCGGCAGGCACTGAGGCCAGCTGTGACCACAAGAAGATGCCCTTGTCGTTCAGCACTTTTTCAATCTTGGGTCCAATACCCCACATTTTCTTCAAATCGTCTTTGAGCGAAGCGACGGCAAAGTTGCTTTGTTGATAACCGAAGAGTCCGTCCCAGTCGCCGCCAGCGGCAAAGCGGGATTGTTCAACCCAGGAGCCATGAATCTGAGGATTACTCATGTCTGGATAATATTTTTGTGAAAGGGTGAGCGCGTCATCGACATCAGCGGCTTGGGTAGCACCAAGCTGACTGTAGGTATAAATACCTTGTTCTTCGAGCTTGTCGCTAGCGTCTGAGTTCAACCCCCAAACCATGCTCAAGCCGCGTGGGCCCATGTATTCGACATCACGTGAACGCATTTCAGCCAGGCTGCTTTGGCACAGATCTAATTGGGCTTCGAGTTCCGAAATACGGCCGTTTGCGTCCTCATCTCCATCAAAGCGACTGCGCAAGCTCGCCAAGAATCCACCTAAGGCTAAACCACCGCCACCGGCAGCAGAGACCTTGCCAAGGCCCAAGCCTTCCATTTCAGCGTCCAATTCACCCAATTCAGCTTCTAGCTTGCCCATTTTGGCATTACAGCCATTGAGTTCAACTTCCAGCTCACCAATGCGAGCATCTTTGGTTTCTAAATCACCACGGAGTGATACAAGTTGGCCTTCAAATTCAGCGTCGACGTCTGCATCAGCGTCCCCTTTGAAGCGATTGCGTAAGTTTTCGAGGAAACCACCGAGTGCCAAACCGCCACCGGCAGCAGACACTTTACCAAGGCCTAAGCCTTCCATCTCAGCATCTAATTCACCAAGTTCTGCTTCTAGCTTGCCCATCTTGACGTTACAGCCTTCGAGTTCGGCTTCTAGCTCACCAATGCGGGCATCCTTGGTTTCTAAATCGCCACGAAGGGCCACGATGGTGCCTTCAAATTCAGCAGTAGCGGAAGCGTCTGCCTCGGCATCCCCATCGAATCGGTCACGCAGGTTCGCCATAAATCCGCTTATGGCTAAGCCACCGCCTGCAAACAGGGAACCTAAACCTAAACGATTGGTCTCTTTGTCTAGGCCATCTAATTCAGCGCGTACATTGCTAAGCTCAACATCCTTGGCGTCAAGGCTCGCTTGGAGGTCGCCAAGTTGAACATCTTTACTGTTGAGATTGACATTCAGGTCGCCAATTTCAGCATCTTTGCCGTCAAGATCAGCTTGGAACTGTGCAAATCGATCGCGTAGGCCAGAAAGGAAGCCGCCGAGTGAGAGGTCGCCATTAGGGAAGATTGAGCCAAAGCCCCACCGTTTTGAACCTTCGTTTAAGCCGTCTAGCTCACCGCGCCATCTGGCAAGTTGGCCTTCGAGTTCAGCGATTTTGGCATCACGGCCGTTTAAGTCTGCTTCTAAGCGACCATTGGCGGCTAACGCTTTGTCAAGCTCAGCTTGGACGTGTAAAACATTGTCTTCTGGACACAAACGACGTTTGCGCCAGTAAAATACATCGACGAGCAGTTCGAGTACCCAACCGATGATTAAACCTATAATTAACATTACCCAAGGGTTCATTTATAACTCCATTTTTTATTGATTTGTAACGAGTAATTAGTAATTGGGGTAGTTGCCAAAATGCAATGTTTAATTGACGAATGGCAAGTTGAATGTGGCAGGAATCAAAACTGCTGAGCAGTGGCTACTGTTTACAAAACGCCACATCACGCGCTTCCCTCAATCCTCTATCCTCTAGCTCTATGCCTTGACACAGTCATCGCAGCGTTGAAAAAAGATTGCCAGTCCGAGAATACCGGCAACAGCCGTAATAATGTGTGTGATGCCTAATATGGCAAAAGTTCCCATTCCTAAAGACGCTTGGTAAACGGGGAATAGTGAAACGAGCAAGACGATAGCCGAAATCCACAAAAAGATCGTGAGTGGATTGTCAGTAAACCGTCCCAATACCCATAATATTACTGCCCCGATAATGATTGAAATTGAACCGGCTAATAAAATCATGCCGAGCGAAACGGCCGTGGGATCAGCACCGCCCCCTTCTAAAACCAAGTAGCTTACGCCACGAGATTGCCCAAAAAGATAGGCTAGCCAGTTGAACACAAGCGCAAGAACAACTCCCAGGATTGTTCCTTGAATAATGCGTCCAGTCATAAATTGTCCTCCATAATTTGAAAAAAAGAACCAGATCTTCCTAACAAAAATTATACTACAGTACTATATAAATCCTTAGTCGAATATTAGAAACCGTAAGTAAGGAATAGTCACAAGAAGTTTTTAAGAGATGTTAGGTGTGGGGTGTGAGGTGCTAGGTGATGAGGGTATACTTGAAACTACGATTTACGATTGACGATTTTTGATTTACTAAACGGCAACGCGCAGCGGGTGATTTGCGCTTGCCACATTAGTTGGAGAGCGTATGGATAAGCCATTCGATATTGTGCTATGGGGGGCGACGGGATTTACAGGTCAATTAGTGGCTGAATATTTAGCCAAGCAGGCAGATACGGCCGTTAAGTGGGCCATTGCTGGTCGATCACAAAATAAATTAGAAGCGACCCAGCGTAAACTCAGCACAATCAATCCTGAGTTAAAAGATCTGCCTATCCTAGTCGGAGATAGCCTCAACAAAGCCTCCCTTGAAGCGATTGTGTCACAAACAAAGGTGCTGTGCACGACGGTCGGTCCGTACGCCAAATACGGCGATCTGCTTGTGGAGGTTTGTGTTGAACAGGGGGTTGATTACTGCGACTTGACAGGCGAGGTGCCTTGGATTCGCAAGAATGTGGAATCTTTCCATGAAAAAGCGCAGGCCAATGGGGCTCGCATCGTACACTGCTGCGGTTTTGATTCGATTCCTTCTGACCTAGGCAATTTGATGCTGCAGGAACATGCGCAGGCGGAATACGGCCGTCCCTGTGAAACGGTAAAATTCGCAGTGTATTCTAGCAGTGGTGGCGTTAGCGGCGGCACGGTGGCTAGCCTGCTCGAGATCGTCAAAGAAGCTGGCAAAAGCAAAGAGTACCGTAAGATGCTGGCTAATCCTTACAATCTCGTGCCGGGCAGAAAGCCAGATTGGTCCCAAACGGATCAAACTGGCGCCAATTATGATGATGATTTTGGCTTCTGGACGGGGCCTTTTGTAATGGCAGGCATTAATACGCGCATTGTGCGTCGTTCAAATTATCTGCTGGGCAATCCTTGGGGCGAAGATTTCAAATATAGTGAAACCATGCGCATTCCCGGGGGCGTTACAGGACGCCTAGGTGCATATGGCTTTAGTGCTGGCTATGGGCTGTTTCAAGTTTTAGCAGCGATTGGCCCAACGAGACGAATTTTGGAAACGGCCGTTCTTCCCAAACCCGGCGAAGGTCCATCTGAAGAAGCCCGAGAAAGCGGCTATTTCAAAATCAAACTGCTCGGGTTTGTTCCCGCACAGGGTGACGACCCAAAAATCAAGGTAGATGGTGTTGTTGTTGGTCAGAAAGACCCCGGCTATGGAGAAACCGCCAAAATGCTGGGTGAGTCCGCGCTGTGCCTTGCCTTAGATGATCTTCAATCAGAAGGTGGTGTCTTAACTCCCGCCTCCGCAATGGGCATGACGCTCGTTGAACGGTTAAGAAATGCGGGCATGACCTTTATGGTTGAGTCTGGCCCGGCTTAAATAAAACGAAGTTCTTGCTTAGAATAAAACGACGGCTATAAACTTCGTTTCCTCAAGGTTCCGAAGCGTTTATCTAGCTGGGTTTTCAACTTAGAAACTTCGGAACACTTAAAAGGCCCCAGGTCATGAAGCGTAATTTACAACACTATATCTAAATCCTTTCCCCTTTCACAAAGGCCTATTTTAGGAGAACAAAATCGTTTACCCAACTAAGATAGTTTTTGTTCTCCATTTATTCACCCTTTTTATCAAAGAAATCTAAGTGATAAATCCTTCTTTATTGGAACAGCTTTAGAGTTCATTTCTCAATCTCCAAAAACCCAAAAATAACAAATATGTGCAATTTCTTGACACAATCCGTCAACATTTGTATAGTTTGACTATATGGAACCGGTTCCATATAGGAGATAGGATCACAAATTTCACACATTTTAGAACAAAGTAGCTAAATTCCGACAAAAATCCAAACAATTTATAACAAAACACCATTTTGACCAATGGTGTAGTTTAGGCTTCCCAAAACGTAGGAGTAGCTGTGGCAAAAACCACAATAAAAGATGTTGCTAGGATCGCGGGCGTTGGTGTTGGAACCGTGTCGCGCGTGATTAATAATAGCAACGCTGTGTCCGATGAGACGCGTCAAAAAGTCAAGCAAGCTATCGAAGCGCTTAACTATCAGCCAAATGAAATGGCGCGCCGACTCTCTCTTGGAAAGACGTATACCGTTTCGGTTTTAGCCCCCTTCTTCACACGACCTGCGTTTGTACAACGTTTACGCGGTTTAGAATCTGTTTTTGCCCAATCTGAGTATGACTTCATTATTTATAACGTAGACTCAGCTGCATCGAGAGATAAATATTTTCGGCAGCTTTCACGACCTGAACGAACCGACGGCTTACTTATTATGTCAATAATCCCCCATAAGGAACACGCTGAGCGTTTTCTCGGTTCAAAAGTACCAACCGTCTTAGTTGATGCCGATCATGACGCCTTTACTCGAGTTCTGATTGATGATCTAAACGGGGGATACAAAGCCACAAACCATCTGATCGAGCTCGGACATCGAAAAATTGGCATGGTGAGCGACTTTTTGCTGGAAACGCCATTTAACTATCGGTCTGTTTTTCAACGGCACGAAGGGTATCGAACGGCCTTAAAAGAAGCGGGCATCCCGTTTAGACCCGATTATTTTCTGCAGTGTGATGTCGATAAGGATGCTGCCCGAGAAACGGCCGTTAAGCTTCTGACGCATCCCGATCCCCCTACAGCTATCTTTGCCTACAGTGATACCCACGCTTTTGGCGTGCTTCAAGCCGCTGAAATGCTCAACATCAATATTCCAGATGACCTTTCGATTGTCGGATACGATGACATCGAGCTTTCAGAATATCTGCACCTTACCACCATGCGACAAAGCCTCTTCGATGCCGGTGCTCATGGTGCAAAGCTGTTACTTAATCTAATCACAAACCAAACTGAAATCATCGAGAAAACGGTGCTTGCTTCCAAACTCATTGAGCGAAGAACCACAGCCCCACCTACGAGCCAATAGGTACTTCAAGTCGATGTTTTCAAACGAGGAGGCTTTATCGATAAAAACGAAAAAGTTTGAAAATCTATCTTTTTATCAATCGTGACAGTCAAAAGATGTGTCACAACAATTATTAAGTTATTTCCACGGAGGAGATTCCTATAATGAAAAAAAATAATTGGTTACGCTTATTGGCCCTCCTATTAGCCTCAATGCTAATTTTGGCCGCTTGTTCTTCCGATGAGCCAGCTGACGAACCTGCTGACGAACCCGCAGTTGAGTCAGATGAAGCCATGGATGACGAAGCTATGGATGACGAAGCTATGGATGACGAAGCCATGGACGATGAAGCCATGGACGACGAAGCTATGGATGACGAAGCCATGGCAGAAGTTGATTTCGCCGTCATGCCTGGCGGCGCTTTGGAAGAAGCCTTGAAGGGAACCTATTCAGGCACGACTGTCACCGTTGATGGTGCTTTTGAAGGCAACGACGTTGATGGTGTCAAGTTCGCCGAATCGATGAAAGCGTTCGAAGAAGCAACTGGCATTACCGTTAACTACATCGGCAACAAAGAGTTCGAAGGCTCTATCAACATTCGCGTTGACGCTGGTGATGCCCCTGACATCGTCGACTTCCCTCAACCTGGTCTCTTTGCTAACTTTGCCCGCGAAGGCCATATTGTGCCCGTTTCTGACTTCATCTCCGAAGAATGGTTAGCGCAGCAATACAACCAAGGTTGGCGTGAGTTTAACACCGTTGATGGCACCGAGTACGGCGTTATGATGCGTTTCTCTGGTAAATCACTCGTTTGGTATCCAGTTGATGATTTTGAAGCGGCTGGCTATGCAGTGCCTACCACTTGGGATGAGCTTGTTACTTTAACAGACCAGATCGTGAGCGATGGGGATGCCCCTTGGTGTATCGGTATTGAATCTGGTGCCGCGACCGGTTGGGCCGCGACCGACTGGACCGAAGAGATGATGCTTCGCACTACCTCTCTTGACAACTACGATGCTTGGGTCGCTGGAGAACTACCTTTTGACTCGCCTGAGGTTAAAAATGCAATTGAAGCTTGGAGCGAAATTTGGTTCAACGATGACTATGTGCTAGGTGGCCGTGCCTCTATTGTTTCCACCAACTTTGGTGATGCCCCAACCCCAATGTTTGATGATCCACCACAGTGCTGGCTCCACAAACAAGCTAACTTCATCACCAGCTTCTTCCCTGATGAGGCTGAGTATCAACAAGATTACGATTTCTTCTACTTGCCTCCTATCGGTGATGACTTTGGACGGCCGTTCCTTGTTGCTGGTGACCTTCTCGCCATGTTCAACGATCGTCCAGAAGTTCGCGCTTTGATGGAATACTTCACGACCCCTCAATCAGTTTCTGGTTGGATGGAAGGGGGTGGCGCTATCGCTGCTCACCAAACCGCGACCCAAGACATGTACGGGTCTGACTTAGATTGGGGCGTTTCCCAATTGGTGGCCAATGCCACAAGCTTCCGCTTCGACGGGTCTGACCTCATGCCTGGTGAAGTAGGTGCTGGTTCTTTCTGGGAACAAATTTCTAGCTATGTGGCTGGCTCAATCAGCTTGGACGAAGCGATGCAAGCCATCGATGCAACTTGGCCAGAAGGCGTTGCGGGCGTTGAAAGCGTGACCGAAGATGATGACGAGGCCATGGACGAAAATATGTCCGATGCAGGCTTTGCCGTCATGCCCGGTGGAGCGCTCGAAGCAGCCTTAAATGGTGATTATGCTGGCACGACGGTCACTGTTGACGGTGCTTTTGAAGGCAACGACGTTGATGGTGTTAAATTCTCCGAATCAATGCGTGCCTTCGAAGAGGCAACTGGTATTACCGTTAACTACATCGGCAACAAAGAGTTCGAAGGCTCTATCAACATTCGCGTTGACGCTGGTGATGCCCCTGACATCGTTGACTTCCCTCAACCCGGTCTCTTTGCTAACTTTGCCCGCGAAGGCCATATTGTGCCCGTCACTGAATTCATCTCTGCAGAATGGCTATCACAGCAGTACAATCAAGGTTGGCGCGAGTTCAACACCGTTGATGGCACCGAATACGGCGTTATGATGCGCTACTCTGGTAAATCACTTGTTTGGTATCCAGTTGATGATTTTGAAGCGGCTGGTTATGAAATCCCAACCACTTGGGATGAGCTACTAGCCCTCACCGAGCAAATTGCTAGCGATGGGGATGCCCCTTGGTGTATCGGTATTGAATCTGGTGCCGCAACCGGTTGGGCCGCGACCGACTGGACCGAAGAGATGATGCTCCGCACCACCTCTCTCGAGAACTACGACGCTTGGGTTGCTGGTGAACTAGCCTTCGACTCTCCAGAAGTAAAGAACGCGATTAACACTTGGAGTGAAATTTGGTTCAACGATGACTACGTGCTTGGTGGCCGTGCCTCTATCGTTTCTACGAACTTTGGTGATGCCCCAACCCCGATGTTTGATGATCCACCACAGTGCTGGCTCCACAAACAAGCTAACTTCATCACCAGCTTCTTCCCTGATGGAGCTGAGTACCAACAAAATTACGACTTCTTCTATCTACCACCAGTTGATGAAGATTTTGGACGGCCGTTCCTTGTTGCTGGTGACCTCGTTGCCATGTTCAATGATCGCCCAGAAGTTCGCGCTTTGATGGAATACTTCACGGTTCCTCAATCAGTTTCTGGTTGGATGGAAGGGGGTGGCGCTATCGCTGCTCACCAAACCGCAACCCAAGACATGTACGGGTCTGACTTAGATTGGGGTATTTCCCAATTGGTGGCCAACGCCACAAGCTTCCGCTTTGACGGGTCTGACCTCATGCCTGGTGAAGTAGGCGCTGGTTCTTTCTGGGAACAAATTTCTAGCTTTGTTGCCGGTTCTATTGACCTAGACACAGCCATGCAAGAAATTGATTCAACCTGGCCTGAATAGGCTAACCAACTGAAAATAGAAAACGGCCGTTTGCCGTTTTCTATCTTCAAAACCAAACTGTAATTGGCAGAAGCTATTCAAAGCATTAGAGGAAAACTTCTGTCAATTACATTCTGTAGCTCACACTCAGTTTTGGAAGAGTAGAATAGTATCTGTTCATCAACCCACATATTTCCCCTTTTCAGTTGATGGGCTTTTCAAGGAGGAGAACGATGGCTTTGTCGCCTTCATCTGCAGACTCTAATCAGTCTTTTTCACTACAAAGCTTTATAGTCTCTATCGTTATATTAAGTGCAACATTCCTAGTGCTTATATCAGGATTCTTTTATCTGCGGGATAGCACAGCCGATCGTGGAATCATTGCTATTATTGCAATATTTTGGGGTGTAGGTGGTATTGCCCTTCTTTATTGGGGTTTTAATAACATCGTAGAAAGCCTACCGGAATCATGGACAGCCCGTTTACAGCCCTTTGTTTTTGTAGGGCCTGGCATTGCTTTACTGCTTTGGTATTTAGCAATCCCGACGCTTCGTACACTCTGGATCAGCTTTTTTGACCGTACAGGTCCTCCAGACGACATGAACTTTATACAGCAGTTAAACAGCGATGCATTTATTGGGCTAAACAATTACGTTTCGGCATTTACTGAGCGCCTTATGATAGAAGCCTTCCGCAATAATCTAATGTGGATTCTTTTTGGAAGCACGCTCTCTGTTGCTTTTGGCCTCCTGATTGCTGTTTTGGCTGACCGCAGCCGATTTGAAAAATTTGCCAAGTCGATGATCTTTTTGCCAATGGCCATCTCTTTCGTTGGGGCAAGCGTTATCTGGAACTTTATTTATGAGTTTCGCCCAGAAGGGCAAACCCAAATTGGTCTTTTAAACGCTATCGTAACGGGTCTTGGTGGTGAACCTCGAGCTTGGGCACAGTGGGTCGATGTTGCACCGCTAAACAATCTATTTTTAATTGTGATTGTCATTTGGCTACAAGCAGGGTTTGCTATGGTGTTATTTTCGGCAGCGCTCAAAGGCATTCCCCAAGAGTTGATGGAGGCCAGCCGCGTAGACGGGGCCAACGAAATTCAAATCTTTTTCCAAGTTATGATCCCCTATATTCAGGGCACAATCATTACTGTTTTTACAACGGTTGTCATTTTCACGCTTAAGATATTTGACGTGGTGTGGGTGATGACGGGGGGGCAATTTGGCACGCATGTCATTGCTACCCAGTTCTATAGGCAGTCGTTTACAAATCGAAATCCAGGATTTGGGTCTGCCATTGCCATTGTGCTGCTCATCGCAGTTATTCCAGTAATGATTTACAACCTGCGCCAGTTTAGAGAACAGGAGGCATTTTAAATGAGTGCTAGCAGACAAAGATTATGGGGTGATATTCTCGTCAATGGTTCACTGTTTATTCTCGTTCTGATTTGGACGATTCCAACGTTGGGCATCTTAGTTTCATCATTTCGCACAAGAGACGACATCTCCAATTCGCCTTGGTGGAATATTTTTCCACACCGCGAATGGCAACCGACTGAAGAGCTAGACCCAAGAGAATTAGGACTTGACCCAGATAGCGTTATGGAAATTGCTGGGGCCACCGGCACATTTGAAGAGTTTCGCGAAGGGATCGAAACCGCAGATGGCCAAAGAATCACGTGGATTGGCAATAAGCGCATTGGAAATGTTGAAATTCAGGAGCAAGTTTGGACATCAGATCGCAACTTTACTTTAGATAACTATCGGCAGGTGCTAACTGGCCAAGATTTTGAATTTACCCGCCCAGATGGGACTGTTGAAATTGTGCCCGGTGACGATATGCGCGGGGCGTTTATCAATAGTTTAGCCGTTACAATTCCGGCTACCGTCATTCCTATCTTAATTGCCGCCTTTGCAGCGTATGCATTTGCCTGGATGCGGTTCCCAGGTCGCCGACCGATGTTTATTATGGTGGTGGCTCTACTTGTCGTTCCGCTGCAGATTGCGCTGGTGCCTATCCTTCGCGATTATCGCCGATTAGAATTAAACGGAACGTTCTTAGCAATATGGCTCGCGCATACTGGGTTTGGCCTTGCGCTGGCAATTTATCTCCTTTACAACTACATTAGTCAACTTCCTCGCGAGACGCTTGAATCAGCGTTTATCGATGGGGCATCTCACTTTACAGTATTTATTCGGCTGATTTTGCCACTTTCTGTTCCGGCACTGGCCTCATTTGCAATTTTCCAATTCCTCTGGGTATGGAATGATTATCTTGTGGCGCTTATCTTTTTAGGCGGCAATCCTGAATTTGAGCTTGTGACACAGCGTATGGCTGCTATTGTGGGCTCTCGAGGAAGCGAATGGCATCTTTTGACGGCAGGGGCATTTGTGTCAATGATACTGCCGCTGATTGTCTTCTTCTCGCTACAAAGATACTTTGTGCGCGGTCTATTAGCTGGCTCTGTTAAGGGTTAGGCAGCGGAGATCGCTTTACAAGCTAACTTTTAATTGTCAGAAACAGCATGAGTACGAAGAGCATCTTCGTGCTCTTTTTTTGGAGAATTAGGGAAATTTATGACGACCACAACGCAAAAAATCGTATTAATTGGTGCTGGAAGCGCTCAATTTGGATTAGGCACCATTGGTGACATTTTGCAAAGCGACGTTTTGCAAGGAGCTCATATTACTTTGCACGACATCAATCCTGTTACGATGGGGCAGGTGACTGAAACTGCTAAAGCGTTTATTGTTGAGCATGACCTGCCATTTAGTGTATCTGACACAACCGATCGGGCTGAAGCACTGCAAGAGGCAGACTTTGTAATTATCTCGATAGAGGTTGCCGATCGGTTTGAATTATGGGAATTAGATTGGCGGATTCCACAACAGTTTGGTGTTCAACAGGTGTACGGTGAAAATGGCGGCCCGGGAGGGCTGTTCCATGCGATGCGAATTATTCCCCCTATTTTGGAAATTTGTGCTGATATTGACAAGATATGCCCGGAGGCGTTTGTCTTTAACTACAGCAATCCAATGAGCCGCATTTGCACGACAGTTAAGCGCGCTTATCCGAATATGCGCTTTATTGGGCTTTGTCATGAGATAGCATCTTTAGAGCATTATCTGCCCGATATCTTGGGGGTGCCTTTTGACGAGTTAAAGTTACAGGCGGCTGGACTTAATCATTTTAGCTGCTTGGTCAAAGCGGAATATATCAAAACAGGGAAAGATGCTTATCCCGATATTCGGGCTAAGGCACCAGCGTTTTTTGGCAATATGCCGTCATTGAGCAATGCTTTGAAATATTTCAAAGAGACAGGCAAACGGCCGTCTTTTGAAGAGGCCCATCAAGCATCAGCAGTGGAAGCTTGGCCCGAACGTCGCGTCTTCCAAGTCATTTTAGAAAAGTTTGGCCTTTTACCAATCACCAGCGACAGTCACTTTGGCGAGTATATCCAGTGGGCTTTTGACGTCACCGACCATAAAGGGATCAACGATTTTTATCGTTTTTACAAGCATTACCTGATGAACCTCGAGCCAGAGCTTGAGTTAAAACTAAAAGAGCGGGTTGTCGTTATTATGGAAGGCATTTTGACCGATGCAGGCTATGAGGAAGCGGCCGTAAATATCCTAAACACAGGTCATCTTATCCCCGAGCTACCAGAATGGTTAGCTGTTGAAGTGCCTGCGATTGTGGACAAAGATGGGCTACATGGTGTGGCCATTGAACGGCCCCCCAGCGGTTTCTTAGGCTTACTGCGCAATCAGGTTGCTGTGCATGATTTAACCGCAGACGCAATCCTCCACAAGTCGCGTCGCTTCGCGTTACAAGCGCTGCTCGTTGATCCAATTGTGAATCAGTATCATGGCGTGGAAGAGATGCTCGACACGATGATTGCATATCAAGAAGAGTTTTTAGGCTACCTCCAATAGTTCAGTACGCCGTTTCATAAATTACCAGAACGATTTTTCAAGAAAAGCATATTACAACTTTGGCAACAAAACAGTAAGCCACGGTTAGAAAGCAAACAAGATAAGGAGAAGGCCGGGTATCTCAGCCTTTATGAAAATTTATGACTGAGTGGTGGAAAAGCGGGATTGTCTATCAAATTTACCCGCGTAGCTTTCAAGACACAACGGGAAACGGGGTCGGTGATATTCAAGGAATCATTCAAAGGCTAGATTATTTAGCCTGGCTTGGCGTTGATGCCATTTGGATTTCCCCTTTTTATCCATCGCCAATGGCTGATTTTGGATACGATATCTCCGACCATTGTGATATTCATCCTTTATTTGGGAATTTAACGGATTTAGACGAACTAATTACCGAGGCGCATCGCAAAAATTTGAAGATCATTTTGGATTATGTGCCAAATCATACCTCTGAAGAACATCCGTGGTTTGTGGAGTCAAAATCATCCTGCCACAATCCAAAGCGCGATTGGTATATTTGGCGAGATGCACAGCCAGATGGCTCCCCGCCTAATAACTGGGTGAGCTACTTTGGCGGGCAATCTTCATGGGAATGGCATGAAGAAACGCAACAATATTACCTGCACAGCTTTCTTAAAGAACAGCCGGACGTCAATTGGCGTCATCCTGAAGCACGAAAGGCGATGTTGGACATCATTCGGTTTTGGTATGCGCGTGGAGTCGATGGTATTCGGGTCGATGCCACGATTGTGTCGATGAAGGATGCTGACTTTAAAGATGATCCCCTTAATCCCGATTGGATCGAGGGGGAAGACCCGTTTTATCGCGTGCTGCACGTTCACAGCGAGAATGTGCCTGAGATTCACGATTACAATCGCTGGTTGCGTCAAACGAATGATGAGTTTGACGATCGCCTGTTGATAGGTGAAACGTATTTGAACACAGCCGATTTAGTGAGCTATTATGGCAACGGGGACGAATTCCATTTACCGTACAATTTTCAACTCATTACAACGGCGTGGAACGCAACGGCCGTTAAATCACTTGTCGATAGCTATGATGCCGCCATGCCCGACTTTGCTTGGCCCAGCTGGGCATTAGGCAACCACGATCGACACCGCATTGCTACCCGCGTCGGTGCAGACCAAGCCAGTGTCGCCATGACTTTGCTGCTAACCTTACGCGGTACATCAACAATTTATTACGGAGACGAAATCGGCATGGAAAATGTGCCCATTCCTCCCGAAAAAGAAATCGATCCATGGGGCATTTTGTCCCCCGGGCTAGGGTTAGGGCGCGATCCTGAACGCACTCCAATGCAGTGGGAAAATTCACCCAACGCCGATTTTTGTGAGGCTGATGTGCCCCCTTGGCTGCCTTTAAGCGCTGATTATGCGTCCAAAAATGTTCAGGTCCAACGGTATCAACCATTATCCATGCTAAATATTACCCGCACATTGCTTAGCCTTCGAAAGGAAAGACCCGAATTAGGGCTAGGTCAGTATCTTGCACTGGCAGGCGGTGAGGGGGTTTTTGCATTTGGGCGGCAGCTTGACAATAGACATTGTATCATTGTGTTAAATATGACGGCTGATTATCAGGATTGGCCGCTGGCTGATGGCGCTCAAGGATTAGAGGTGATCTATTCCAACCAAGAACAGTATGAGTTGCAAACGGCCGTTCTTAAACTACAACCGAATCAAGCCATCATTCTAGGATAAACATGACAGCACTTTGGTATAAAGAAACCGTCTTTTACGAACTTTACATCCGCGCCTTTAAAGACAGCAACGGGGATGGCCACGGAGATTTTCAGGGAGCCATTGAGCAGCTTGACTACATTCAATCGCTTGGGGTTGGCTGTATCTGGATTTTGCCCCACTATCCATCACCGCTAAGGTGCTTCTACCAACCGGTGGTGATGGCGGGCTGTTGGAAACGGCCGCTGTTCACCTGCACCAAAATGAAAGAATTATTCTATCGAACCAACTTTGAGGCATTGAAATGGGTTTTAAAGCCGTTATTTTTGATTTAGATGGTGTTATTACAGATACGGCTGAGTATCACTTTTTAGCTTGGAAACAGTTAGCCGGTGAAACAAACCTCTCCTTTTCACGAGAGGAAAACGAGCACTTGCGCGGCGTTTCGCGGCGTGATTCCCTGCTGTTTATTCTCTCCCTCAACGATCGCACCGTCGATGACGCCACCCTTCAGCAGATGATGGCCCGCAAAAACGACATTTACGTGGAAATGTTAACCCACATTACGCCAGCCGATCTGCTCCCCGGTGTGTTTCAGCTGCTAAACTCGTTAGACGATGCTCACCTGCCCTTTAGCCTTGGCTCGGCAAGTAAAAATGCGATACCTGTCCTGACGCGATTGGGCATTAAAGAGCGGTTTCAGGTCATTGCCGATGGGCATACACCGGGTCAGAAAAAACCAGCACCCGATCTCTTTTTATACGCCGCCAGCCGGATGGGCATTAACCCAAAAAGCTGCTTAGTCGTTGAAGATGCAGCCAGCGGTGTCCAAGCTGCCCAGAGTGCAGGCATGGCGGTTCTGGCCATTGGTCCTGCGAATCGATTTGGCAAGCTGTTGGCGCATAGCCGCACGTTTCTGCGTCAAAATCTTGAGGGTTTAACGGCCGTTGACCTAAACACGCTAGAGGAATAAATGCACAACGCTTGGCACATTTCCGAAGAAACCCCGTTTAACCCCGCCCAAAATGCTCTGTATGAAACGCTACTTGCCCTAGGAAACGGCTATCTTGGGATGCGGGGCACTTTTGTAGAAGGGGTTGGACCAGAGGTTCAAACCGTTGAGGGAACCTATCTCAACGGCTTCTTTGAAAGCAAAACGATTAACTATGGCGAAAAATTTATTGGCTATCCAGATGAAGGGCAGTCGATGATTCAGGTAATGAACGGTAAGCGTATCGACCTGCAGATTGATACGGCCGTGTTCCAAATGGGCCGCTCCAATATCTCTGACTATCAGCGTCGTTTAAATATGAAAACGGGCGTGCTAGAGCGCTCTTTAATCTGGCAATTAGCGCCTAAGAACCGGATAAAAATCGAGAGTTCAAGGCTGATACTATACGCCATTCCCAACCTCGCTTTGATTCAATACACAGTGACACCGCTTGATGAGGATGTTGCCTGTAAGATCACCTCTTGGATTGATAATCAGGCTCAATCCCGACCGACGGATACTGTCCTCGACCCTCGTTTGGGGCATGGCCTTGGTGAGCAGCCTCTCAAAACGATAACCCAAGAAGATTTGGCTTCTGTGCTCTATCAGGCAGGTGAAACAAATCGCTCTAAATTGGCCGTGGCCTGCGGTGTTTGGAATGAATGGAATGCCCACCCAGAAGAGATGGCCGTTTTGCAAAACGACAACCAAATTGGCAAACAGGCCACCTTCCACGCCAAGCGGAATCAACCCCTAATACTCACCAAATTTGTTGCTTATGAAGATAGTCGTTCGGTGGCAAAGGATAATTTATTTAGAACCGTAAATATTATTCTGAAAACGGCCGTTCACAAAGGGTATACCGCTTTGGTCGAAGAACAATCTAAGGTTCTCAACCGATTTTGGCAACTGACTGATGTTCAAATAAAAGGCAACATTCGCTACCAAAAGGGGCTGCGCTTTAATATGCTGCACCTGTACCAATCAACGGGACGGAACGGCAAAACCAACATCGGTGCCAAAGGATTAACCGGTGAAGGGTACGAAGGGCACTATTTTTGGGATACCGAAATTTACATACTGAGCTACTTCACATTTGTTGAGCCGGACATTGCCAAGCAGC
The DNA here is from genome assembly GCA_039029915.1 of Chloroflexota bacterium. Classification (GTDB taxonomy): domain Bacteria; phylum Chloroflexota; class Anaerolineae; order Promineifilales; family Promineifilaceae; genus QQUD01. Next base: position 5,462 of record JBCCFD010000014.1, on the reverse strand, counting down.
TACTCAAATTTCGATACCATACGCTAAACGGTGCCCAACAGCGCGCTAGAGAAATGTCTATTAGCAAAGGGGCTCTATTCCCGTGGCGCACTATCACCGGTCAAGAGCTTTCGGCCTATTTTCCCGGTAGCACGGCCCAGTACCACATCAACGCGGACATTGCCTATGCCGTTCAGCGATATTGGCTCGCAACGGGTGACGCTGACTTTATGCGCAACTATGGGGTTGAATTGCTTGTAGAAACGGCTCGGGTTTGGCTAGAGGTCGGGCACTTTGATCAAAATGAGAGGTTTCGGATTGACGGCGTGACCGGACCCGATGAGTACACGGCGTTAGTCAACAATAATGCTTACACCAATCTCATGGCAGCAAATCATCTCCGGTTTGCCCAAGAGATGCTGCTTTGGCTACAAACCCAGTATTCTGAGGATTATGGCCGTTTAAAAAGCAAGCTGCAGTTACCAGATGAACTAGCGCAAGAAACGGCCGTTTGGGAAAAAGCTGCTGCAAACATGCTTATCCCATATGATGAGACGCTGGGCGTCATTGGTCAAGATGACACCTTTCTCCAAAAAGCAATTTGGGATTTTGACAACACGCCGCCTGAAATGTATCCGCTTCTGCTCCATTATCATCCGCTCGTTATTTACCGATATCAAGTGACCAAGCAGGCAGATTTGCTGCTAGCCCACTTTCTCTTAAACGATCAATATCCAATTGACCAAAAGCAGCGGGATTTTAATTATTACGAACCTATCACGACCCACGACTCATCGCTTTCGATGTGTATTTTTGGTATTTTAGCGGCTGAATTTGGTCAACTTGACAAGGCGCTACAATACTTTGGTGATAGCATTGTGACCGATCTTGAAAATACAAAAGGAAATTCAAAAGACGGCATTCATGCGGCTAATATGGCGGGCTCTTGGATGTCAATTGTGTTTGGATTCGGCGGTATGCGCCTTAGCCAGAAAAAAGGTCTCTCTTTTAAACCCGTTTGTCCACCCGATTGGGATGGATATCAGTTCCAAATTTGGTATCAAAGGAGGCTCATTCAACTGAAAGTGACCCATCAGAGGCAGGAAGCGGTCCTGATTGAAGGAGAGCCGCTCGACATTTGGCTAAACGATAAGCAAATACGCCTATCAAAAGGAGCGTAATCAGCAGCGTGGATGTAACAACATTGGTGCAAACGGCCGTAGATGGTCCCTTACGTCACATGGAACCATTGGAACAGCAGCTGTTCAAAATTCGGCTAGAGCAGAACTGGCCAGATATATTACGGCCGTTTCAGGCCCTATACGGTCATCGGGATGATTTTGAAGATTGGCTGACTCATTTGACGATTTTATTGGGAAAGGCATACGCGAAACGGCCGTTTTATTTACGACGGCACGACATTGCCACCGCCGAACACCCAGACCGATTCCAGCAGTCCGATATGCTGGGATACGTTTGTTATGCCGATCGCTTCGCTACAAATTTAAGCGGTATCCACGACAAAATCTCTTATCTTAAAGAGCTTGGCGTCACCTATCTGCATCTGATGCCCCTGCTAAAACCGCGAGATGGTGAAAATGATGGTGGCTACGCCGTTCAGAGCTATCGGGAGGTCAATCCCAATTTAGGTAGTATGGAAGACCTTTCCAAACTCGCTGAAACATTACACCAGAATAACATCTATCTCTGTATCGACCTCGTTTGCAACCACACGGCCAAAGAGCACGAATGGGCCCAAAAGGCGCTGGCCGGAGATGAAACATATCAAGCCTACTATCATATGTTTCCCGATCGGTCACTGCCCGATCAATATGAAGAAACAGTCAGAGAGATTTTTCCAGACTTTGCTCCTGGAAACTTCACCTTTCACCCTGAGATAGAAAAATGGGTCTGGACCACGTTCAATGACTTTCAATGGGACCTCAACTACGCTAACCCAGCCATCTTTGCTGAAATGCTCGACACAATGCTTTTTCTTGCCAATCAAGGAGCGACCGTTTTACGGTTAGATGCCGTCGCATTTATGTGGAAGCGGCTGGGCACAAATTGTGAAAATCAACCGGAAGCCCATCTTATCCTGCAGGCATTTCGCGCGTTTAGCAAGGTGGTCGCACCCGGTTTGCTTCTAAAGGCTGAAGCAATCGTCTCGCCGCCTGATTTGGTGCCTTATCTTGGTGTAGGCGAGGCAACCAATAAATCTTGTCAACTAGCTTACCACAATGTGCTGATGGTCATGCTGTGGAGCAGTCTGGCCGAGCGAAAAGTGGTGCTGATGACGCACGCGCTGCAGCAAATGCCGGAAATATCAGCCAATGCCTCTTGGTTAACCTACATTCGCTGTCATGATGATATTGGTTGGGCCATTACAGAAGAAGATGCGGCGGCTGTGGGGCTAAATGGCTTTGCGCATCGTTCCTTTTTAAGCGATTTTTATAGCGGCCGCTTCCCTGACACCTTTGCGACCGGGTCTACCTTCCAGTTTAATCCAAAGAATAACGACAGACGGATAAACGGTAGTTTGGCATCATTAGCGGGATTGGAAAAAGGAATGAACGACGAGGATTGGAGTGCAGTTGAACTCGCAATTGGACGCATATTGCTTATGCACAGCCTTGCCTTTTCATTTGGCGGGGTGCCTGTCCTTTACATGGGGGATGAAATTGGGTTACTGAACGATAAGAGCTATCTCGAAGACCCAAATCTGGAAAATGATAGTCGCTGGCTGCACCGACCACCTATGAATTGGGCGCTGGCAAAATCACGATTCGATTGGCAATCTGTCACAGGGAGAATTTATCAGGGCATCACGCACTTAGCGTCTATACGAAAGAGCCTTTTGGCGCTGCACGCCCAGACATCCACCCAACCCATCTGGACGCACAACGATCATGTTTTTGGGATGGTGCGGCAAAGCGCGCGCGGGCGATTATTAATTCTGGGCAATTTTTCTGAACAGCCCCAATTTGTGCCGCGCTATCAACTAGATGCCCTCGGCTTTGGCGGACTCCTAAAAGATCATCTGACTGGGGAGTGTGCAGACCTGTATGGGGATTTGGGGTTACGGCCGTATCAGTCGATGTGGTTAGAAAAAGAACAATAGGGGATCAAGTCAGCTTCGGCTGCCACCTTTCGTAATCCTCAGGCCGATCTAAATCCTGCAAAATCGTGTCCGTTTCTAAATGGACTTTATAAATTTGATCGCTGTGCCGTTTAAGAAGGGTGCGCGGTGCGTCACCACGGGGTAACGCCAATAGCTCATCAAAATAATGTTGACCAATCAAAACAGGATTTCCCCGCTGGTTATTAAAATAGGGCGCCACCAAATCAGCCTGTCCTAATTCAAATGGAGCCATAATGGCGTTATAAACTTGGGGCTCAATCATCGGCTGATCGGCCAAGGCGACAAGGACAGCGTCAGGGGCAGGGATTAGGGAATAAACGGCCGTTTGTAACGAAGACAGCATTTCCCCAGTAGCAAACTCAGGGTTAAATACCGTCGGCACAACTGCTTGCTCAGCAATTTTTTGCACATCAGCTGCCCGTGCACCGGTCACGACCAAAATATCAGTACAGTTCGACTGTTTAAGATGGTCAATCGTTTGCCCTAAAACCGTTGTCTCATCCCAAGGCAGGAGCTGTTTGGCTTTGCCCATTCGCTTGGCCTGCCCTGCAGCCAGAATAACGGCCGTTATACGTTTTTGAATCATAAGTCGCTGCTATTCGGCGTACTGCTTGAAGGTAAACGGCCGTATTGGAATCTCATCAATCCACACCCCGGTGGCATCATGCACGGCTGCAGAAATGGCTGGGGCTAACGGCAAAAACGGCATCTCCGCCATGCCTCGGACTCCCCAAGGTCCAATCGGATCAGCCACCTCCATAATCACCGAATCAACGCGCGTCGGGATATCTTTAATGCCCGGGATGAGATATTGGCTCAGAAGTGGGTTTTTTATTTTGCCATTCTCAACAATCAAATTTTCCATGAGCGAGTAGCCATGCGCCTGCACCACTGCCCCCTCAATTTGCCCCTCAATAAGGTTTGGATTGATCGCCTTCCCAACATCATTGGCACAAACAACTCGATCTACTGAAATGTGGCCCGTTTCGGTATCAACCGTCACTTCCACCGCTTCAGCCACATAGCCATAGGTAAAGTTTGGGTTGCATTTTCCGGTGTCAGGGTCGTAAATTTCAGTAGCTGGTGGCACATAGCGAAAATGACCGCGTGCAGGGCGCTCTTCATCTTGCCACGCTTCGAGCGCCTTTTCAGCCGCGCCAATAATTGAATTGCCGGCCATCCAGGTGAGCCGCGACGCAGAAGCGGAGCCAGAGTCTCCGCTGGTAGCAGAATCAGACATGAGCAATTCCACCTTCTCAACGGGAATATTTAACGCCGCGGCGGCCATTTGCTTAAAGGCAGTGTGCGCCCCTTGACCAACATCAGCACCGGCATGATGCAACACTGCCCGCTCAATTTCGGACGTGCCAAATAGCTCAATTGTGGCTTCGCATCGTTCAGGAAAGCCAAAAGAGAAGCCAACGTTTTTAAAAGAACAGGCAAACCCTCGCCCTTTTCTCAAAGCGCCAGCGGAAGCGGGTAGCGATTGGAACGGCGAAAACGGCCGTTCTTCCACATCAGGCAAAGGGTCCTGCCAGTCCGCCTCTTCTGCACATTTTTCTATGACTTCTGCCAAACTAATGCCCTTAGGCACTGGCGTCTGCACCGTCATGATGCTGCCCTCGCGCAGCACGTTCAGCAAGCGCAGCTCGACGGGGTCTTTGCCTAACTCAATAGCCAGCTTGTTCATTTGCGACTCCGCCACAAACGCCCCCTGTGGGCCACCAAACCCTCTAAACGCACCGCCGGGTACATTGTTCGTGCTGATAGCGTAACTATCTAAAAAGGCGTTAGGCACCTCATATGGCCCAGACACCATAAGATGGAAGTTACCCAAAACTTTGGTGCTAGTATAAGCATAGGCACCGCTATCCATTAGCACCTCAGCCCAAACGGCCGTTATTTTGCCTTCACGCGTGGCGCCCCACTTTGTTTTAACCATCGCTTGATGCCGCTTATGGTGCCCGAGAATGCTTTCCTCACGCGTCCAAATAATGCGCACGGGACGATCGATCCCCATTTCACGAAGCTTCATGGCTGCCAGACCTAACACAATTTGCAGCGTCATGTCCTCTTTGCCACCAAACGCACCGCCAATGGCAGGGTAAATCACGCGCACCTGTTTTTGAGGCAGGTCGAGGGCGTGCGCAATTTGCTCTAAATCTTCATGCACCCACTGCCCACCAATCTCAACGGTGATGCGCCCTTCCTCATCAATGTATCCCAAACCAGCTTCAGGCTGAAGAAAAGCATGCTCTTGGTAAGGCAGGGTATAGTCTCCCTCAATGATGACATCTGCCTCACCCCAGCCTGCGTCCATATCTCCTTTGCGAATTTGAAT
>JBCCFD010000013.1:0-39017 GCA_039029915.1 Chloroflexota bacterium | reverse complement strand
TAACGCCCCGCTTTTTAACCGTTGGAGACGTAGTTCAATTGAGTGCCATTGTTAATAATAATACGGATGCAGCTCTGGAAACGGCCGTTTCTATTCAGGCGGCTGGTGTCCAACTCAACGATGATGCAACCCAAACCGTGACGGTGCCCGCAAACGGCCAAACCGTCGTTCACTGGCAAATTACTGTGCCCGATGACGCCCCCTTTGCCGATTTCACCTTCCGAGCAGAAGCTGGGGAGCTTGTTGATATCACCAAACCTTCATTTGGGGTTGGCCCAAATAACCAAATTCCTATCTATCAATATACTGCCCGTGATATTGTGGGCACATCAGGCGTGCTGTCAGATGCTGAGCGGCAGGTTGAAGCGATTTGGTTCCCCGAAGATATCGATCCCGCCCAAGGGGAGCTTACTATCCAAACAGAGACAAGCTTGACAGCGGCTTTGTTTGCAGCCGCAAATGAACGGGCCGAACGGCCGTTTCGGCAAACTTGTCCCGCATCAGTGGCCGATGCGCTCTTGCCCCGAGTGGTCGCTGTCCGAGCTAGCCAGCTTCAGGGTATTGACCCTCCGTCTGCTACAAACGATATTGACCAACTGATTGCCCACTTGCTAAGCGCCCAAAATAATGATGGGGGTTGGGGTTGGTGCAGTGGGATTAGCCATCCGCTATTCACCGCTCAAATTGTGATTACGCTGTGGGAAGCTCAACAGGCTGGCTACCGAATTTCAAGCAGTCATTTAATTTCGGCCTTGGATTACTTAGCGTCGCAAAACCAAGGGGATATTTCTTTAAACGATCCTCATGCAGTCAATCAGCAAATCTTTTCTTACTATGCTCAATCTTTGGTTCAGCCCATTGATTTTGATACGGTTTTGACCCTTTACGATCGCCACTTTGAGCAGCTATTGCCTGAATCAAGAGCATTAATGGCTTTGATGCTCAACAGCAATGAGTTAGCCCCTTCAATTGAGCAGACGTTGATTCAAAGTTTAAACGGCACGGCCGTTCTTTCAGCGAACGGTGCCCACTGGGAATCTGATGCCGGGTGGGTTAGCCTGCAGTCGGATGTTCGCAATACGGCCGTTGTTCTCTACGTTCTTAGCCAGCTTGACCCCGAGTCTGAACTGCTTGTTCCAGCCGTGCGCTGGTTGATGACAGCCCGTCAGGCTAGCTATTGGGGGAATGATCACAACACCGCTTGGGCAACGCTTGGTCTCATCAAATGGGCTGAGCAAACAGGGGACGCCACACCTAATTTTGCATACAGCGTGCTTGTTGATTTAGCCCCTGAAATTGAAGCAGTTGCTTCCCCTGAAGCTGCTTTAGACAATGCACAACGCCATATCCCAATCAGCGATTTGGGTGTTGGTGAACCCCATTTTGTAGAGTTTAATCGGGAGGCAGGTGACGGGAATTTGTATTATTCTGTCTTTTTAGATACCGCCCTTCCTGCCAGCAGAGTAACGGCCGTTGACCGCGGTGTTCAAATTGTGCGCACTTACTACGATGCTAGCTGTGACCCTGAATCAAACCTCTGTGAGCCAATTGACCAAATTGAAGCCGGTGAGCAGGTGCGCGTTGAGCTAACGATTACGGTTGCGAACGATATGCTTTACGCCGTCATCGATGACCCCATTCCAGCCGGAACCGAGGCCATCGATCCAAATCTTGAGACGTCAAGCCCGCAGTTTGGGGCTGTGGCTCAACCCAATCAGTACCAGCGGGGCTATTGGGGATATTGGGTCTTTAATCAAATACAGTTTCAAGATGAGCAGGTGAGTTTTATTGCCCCATTTCTGCCATCAGGGACTTATCAATACACGTATTTCTTGCAGGCGGTTTTACCCGGTGAGTATCAGGTGATGCCCACGTTTGCCCGCCAAACATATATGCCAGATGTAAACGGCCGTTCGGATGGGATGCTGTTTGTGATTGTTGAGTAACGCCAAAATGAGATGCAGAGAGCATTGGTTTGATAGAGCGGTAAAACCATTTACCGCTCACGCATTATTATGTTGCTCAGTTGTGATTAATGACGACCATTTTTAATGTCGTCATATCTTCAATCGCAAAGCGTGGCCCTTCACGTCCCACCCCCGACCGCTTGTTACCGCCGTAAGGCATCTGATCAACACGGAAGGTTGGCACGTCATTAATAATGACACCACCCACGTCGAGCGTGTTGATGCAGCGCATTATCTTATTCAGGTCATTAGTGTATAAGCCGGCCTGTAGACCGAATTCAGAGGCATCAGCGGCAGCAAGAGCGGCTTCAAAATCGTCAAATGGGATGATATTGACGACGGGGCCAAACAGTTCATGACACATGACCCGCATGTGATCAGCTACATTTTCAAGCACGGTAGGCAGCATAACCTGCCCGTCACGCTTTCCTCCGCAGAGGATATTCGCCCCCTGCGAGGCCGCTTCTTCCACCCACAGTTCCACTCGCTTGGCTGCTTCAGGGGTGATCATTGGGCCAATTTCAGTTTCGGCGGCCAATGGGTCTCCTATGCTTAGCGTCTTTGTTCGGGCCACAAACCTTTCTTTGAATTCATCATATAGTGACGCATGGATATAAATTCTTTGCACGCTAATGCACACCTGCCCGCTATAGGCAAAGCTGCCAACCGCCAAGCGATTGATCAGCGCATCACTGAGATTAGCATCACGTTCAATTATAGTGGCGGCGTTCCCGCCTAGCTCATAGGTTGCTTTGCGCAACCCCACAACCTTACTGATCGCTTCAGCTACACCGGGGCTACCTGTAAACGTCAGCATAGCAACACGCTTGTCGGTTGTCAGTGCCTTCCCAACCTCAACATCCCCCACGACTACCTCAAGTCCACCAGCCGGCAAGCCGGCCTCGTGCATAATTTCGGCTAGTTTCAGGGCGGTTAGCGGCGTGTCAGGGGATGGCTTGAGCACAATAGGACAACCTGCCGCCACAGCAGGGGCAACTTTATGTGCTACAAGATTAAGCGGAAAATTAAATGGCGTAATTGCTCCCACAACACCAACCGGCACTCGCACATAGTAGCCGAACTTGCCCACACCACCGGTCGCCGCACTCATCTGTAACGTCTCGCCATGCATTGAACGGGCGGCATCTGCTGCAAACATCAGCGTTTCAGTACACCGATTGACTTCACCCAGTGCGTAGCGGATCGGTTTGCCGCTCTCGTGAGTAATTAGTTCAGCAATCTCTTGGCGCCTAAGCGCAATGATGTCAGCCGCACGAGTCAAAATTGAAGCCCGTTCATGCACCGGCATATTAGCAAGCGTCTTCTTTTCATCAACTGCACGACCGATTGCCACCTGTACATCTTCACCTGTTGATGTCTTAATTTCAGCGACAACATCGCCGCTGTAAGGGTTGATAATTTTTGTTGTCATACAATCGTGTCCATTTCTGGTGAAACTAAAAAAATTAACCTGATGTGCAGGTTTTCTTGTATTTCCCACAAGGAGGGGCATAGCATGCTATGTCCTTACGACAATCATCACACCTGATAATCGAAACTTGCACACGGGTTTAATTACCTTGTGGCTTCAGCCAAGACCGTTTGACGCCATTCTTCTGTCGCAGCGACCTGATTGAACGTGAAAACGTGGAGTCCGCTGATATTAAGCTTTGCGAGTTCATTGACCATTGGCTCAAGAATGTCGTCGGGGTCGTAGGCACCTGGCGCAAGAAGCTTTATGACTGCGGTACGATTCTTCTTTAAGAACCGTAGCGATGCACCGACCCCTAGACGGGCGCCCATCGTCATTAGCTTGGTGCGGTCAACGACGCCAGGAACACCGAGGTGTATTGGCAGAGTAAACCCTGCTTCACGTTCAGATCGAAGCCATGACGTGATGAGATTAGTGTCGAAACACATCTGCGTGCTGGCCCAGCCATCGACACCTGCTTCCGCAAGCAGATCCTGTTTGGCGTGAAGCTGTTCGTGACAAATTTCGTTGCTTATCAAAGCGTGCCCATCGGGATAGGCGGTTATACCAACCTTTTTCAGGCCATGATCGGCATTGAACAGATCGGTTAAAAATGCATGGGCACCTTCATATGGTCCAGCCGGTGTTTCGGCGTCACCCGCCACGCAGAAGAGGGTGTCGTATCCTTCAGTGCGAAGCCACTTTGCCAGTGCTGCGACATGCTGAGGGCCTTTAACGAGACGAGCAGCGATGTGCGGCACTGGCCGGTGTCCAGCGTCGCGGACCCGATCAGTTAAAGCCATCGTTGCTTCTAAGCCTTTGACTGGTGAAGCGGTGACTGAGACCTTGCTGTTTGGCGGCAGCGCCTCGATGCCCCTCCCGACTGATTTGAGAGGGATCAGCTCGAAGATCATTGTTTCTACCAACTGACGGCGATACTGCATCGCTGGCGAGTCGGTGGCGGTCTTGTTATTTTTAGTGAAGAGTGCCATATTTCGGGTTCCTTTATTTTTCTCAACCGCTCTGGTCGAGTTTTATAATTGAGTTAGTGGGGTATAGATTGACTGAAGGGGTTATCATCAATCTCATCAGAGCAATTTGTTGTGTGGTTAGTGATTCAAATAGATGTTCGGGTGGGTGTCGCGTATCTATCAGAATCGTGAGATCAATGGATGAGTGCCTAAGTTTTGTCATATCGGTTACTCTGAATATTACTTCGCTAAAAAAGTTAAGGAATAAGCAGATTGTAAGGTGAAGGTTTATGAGCAAGTAAAACTCTACCACCGAGCTAATGCCTAATTTTATTGCACTTCTTTAATGCGACGATTGGATGTTAAATACAAAAAAACCTTGATATATTAGTTATTAACCGATAGCGAGCCAACTTAGGGCTATTCCCCGTATAGCGGCTGACAGCCAGTTAAAGCTGCGTGTGAATATCCGCAATTTTGCTTATGAGCTTACGCAAATCGAGCGCTTTATGATGACCTACTCTGGTAATGCCATTGTGGAATGTGATTTATTTTGAGATTAACTTGTTGAGAAGGGGGAGAGTTGGTGGGGCAACGGCCGTTTAGGTGATGTAACTTGAAAATGGAATAAATCTAAGCCCAAGGGAAAAGGCCTCCTAGTACGGTTAATTTTAATAAAGAGTCGAGGTATCTCATTATTTGCATAACGATTGTTCAACGCCGCCCTGAAATAGGAGCATGCCTCGACTCATCAAACGAAAAAAATTTGCCCTAATTATCTATTGTTCCAAAGTTGTGCGCGAGCGCATAAAATCACTTACCTCATCAAGCTCAGCCATATGTTGCGGGCTTATTTCATTATCGAGGCCGTCCATGATTTCAATGAGCTGTTCAGGCCTGTTGGCCCCCAAGATAGGAGAACTGACCCACGGCTTAGCTCGTAACCAATTGATGGCAAGCTGAGCTGGTGTACTGTCACTTTGCTCTGCAATTTCAATGAGTTTTTCAATAATCTGCCAATTTTTTTCGCTAATACGATGTTGCGCGTTTTCCTCTGCGCGCACGCTATTTGGCAAGGCTTGGTTGCGGCGGTATTTGCCAGTCAGTATGCCACCAGCCAGCGGGCTATAGGGAATGACGCCGATATTGTAAAAACTGCAAAGACTCGCTAATTCGGCTTCAAAATTACCGCGCACGGGTGAACTGAGGCTGTATTCTGGCTGTAGGCTAATAAATTTTTCCGTACCGTTTACATCCGCTGCCCACAGAGCCTGCATCAGCCGCCAAGCGCTATAGTTTGAACAGCCTAAGTAGCGCACCTTCCCTTGTCGAACAAGGTCACTAAATACTGAAAGCGTTTCTTCAATCGGTATAAGCGGATCAATAAAATGGGCTTGATATAAATCGATGTGGTCAGTTTGCAAGCGGCGGAGGCTATCTTCACAGGCCTGAATTATCCACCGACGGGATAGCCCTTCTCGCTGGCGGAAAGTGGCTCTGCTGTCAGAAAATTCTACACCCATGGCGGCACGGACTTTTGTGGCTAACACAATATTTTGGCGATTGCCTCGCTTTTTCATCCAGTTGCCGATAATTTCCTCAGAAACCCCACCTGGATTTTCGGGCCCACCTAATCTACCTGACCAAGAGCTATAACAATCGGCCGTGTCGATAAAATTACCGCCTCTTTCTATATAGGCATCCATAATATCGAAAGACATTGGTTCAGTTGCTGACCAGCCAAACTGCATGGTTCCCAATCCAACTCTGTAGACAAATAACCCGCTATTCCCCAATTGCACATAGGGATCAGTTATGTTTGCACCAAAACTCATTGCTTGCCCTCCATTTTTATGGCTTTTTTGTAAAAATCGATTTTGTGATCAACTAAAATTAGCGATTGCTGCATCGCCTCTATGTCCTGTACAACTTTGCGACGATGACGTAGAAGCAATTCCAATCGCTCCGGTTGGGTGTGTTCACCTTGATCACCTAATTGGCAGTAGGTCCTAAGCTGTTCCATGCTCATACCTGTTGTGCGTAAACATCTCAAGACCTCAACCCAGCGAACATCATCTGCATTGTAACGTCGGTGTCCGCTTGTATTACGATTGATGGATTGAAGTAGTCCTTCCCGTTCATAGTAGCGTAAGGTATCGATGGAGACACCTGTTTGTTGGGACATTTGCCCAGGGGTTAATAACTCGTTTTCTCCTGTTAATTTCTTCATACTGTAAATTCTAACATCTGGAGCGCGCTCAAGGTCAAGAGGGAGTTGCTGTCTTTAATTGGATGTTTGGAAATATGGAAGTTGTTGCGGTGGAGAGAACCTTAATCGTAAGCGATTTTCAAATCACCGAATTGCTATTAAACTTTAAAAATGTCCTTTTCCGCCACTTTTGGTTACTTGGTTTCTAAATAGTGCTAAATTCAGTGACTGTTTCTTTGGCCCAAGGTTTGGTAGCCAAGTAACTTCATTGCTTCGGCGTGTTCGGGTTGTTGCCAAAATAATGCCTCTAAATCGTTAGGTAGCTCATCCTTATAGCTTCCAACCACACCTCGCCGAAAAAAGTGGGGATTAACAGATTGAAGTGCTTCAAATGTTAAAGCTGTTCGCTCCGTTTTCTTTAGGCTAAATCCAAGATTAAGCTTATGTAAAGCTTTAGCGACAATTAATTCAGGATTTGCTATTAAGTCCTCATATCGAACAAATACCGTATTTTTCGGATCACGATTTAACCAATGAAGAACGTTTTGTCCCCACGTGCCGGTTGAGCTTTTTGATGTTGTGATAAGTTCTTTTAACGTGTCATGATATTGATCTATGTTGCCAGCTTTAGATTTTTTTCGAGCATAAGAAACAATTGAATCTCTGCCATCCCTATGTAAATAAATTGCTGGGAAATTGTCATTGGCTCGTCGATGGGTTTTGACTATCAGGACTTCAGGTTTAGATGCCATTTCTTCAACAGTCCATTCATCAGGTACATGACCAACTAGATTTTTACCAACTTCAAATGCTGAGTAATCACTGCCAACGTAGGCAGTCGGAGTATTAATACCGTAAAGTTGCTTGAGCAAGATTCTGAAAAACGTATTACCTGAACGTGGATAAGATGAGAGCCAAATAATCATTCAAAACCCTTTAGTGTTCCGAAGTTTCAAATTTGAAACCCTTATTAGATTAAGGGTTTTGAAACATGAGGAAACGAAGCTTGCGGTCGTCGTTTTATTCAAAGTAGGAACTTCGTTTGATTTGATACAGTCGCGCCATCTTGAATTTTTACAAACGAACTCCTTGGATAACTCTTGGGATATCGTCGCCAAAGATGGCTTGGATTGCCAAAAACGCATCGTAATTATGATTTTCGAGCATTGTTTGCAGGAGTTCAATCTCAACGGGAACATTGCATATCTGATGCAGATACTTTGCCAGGGATGATAATTGCCTTTCTTTGCTTGATTCGGGATGATACTTGTTTTCAAGCTGCTGAAGCTGTGATGCAAACCCTATATTTGGAAGCACTTGAATCCGCTTTGACCGGACCTTCTGATAGGTTTCGTAAAATCGCGCGCGTTCTTGCGTCATCAAATAGGCGATGGCTAATGTGGCTGACCGACTGACCCCAACCTGGCAGTGAACATATACTTTAGCCTCTGCATTATCAATTCGTGCTTGGTTTGCAAAGTCAAAAAATGCTGGAAATGTAGCTGCAATATCTTCTTGGATGACATCACGAATTGGCAGAAAGAGTGTTTGAAATTGGCCTGCCAAAAATGGCATTTTGTTTTGCTCGTCAGATTCAAGGCAGCTGACAATGTGTGTGATGCCAATTTCTTTGAGGGCTGGAACATGCTCTAAATCTGGGCGTGCGCCTAGGTAGAGTGTCTCATCAAGTTGGTTGAAATGATCGCCCTGCATCTTGAAGTCGATATCAAAATCAAGCCCAATAAGTGCGGTTAATCGCTCTGTTATACGGTCAAAAAAATTATTTTTGCGCAATTATTTTTCCCACTTGGCGGCTTCAATTCTGATGAACTCTGGGAGGTAAGATGGCGTGCACCCTCTTGGAACAGGATCGTCCTTATAAAGTCCAACTCTTTCACCAAGTTTAATGCATTGATCTCGATAGGTTGGCTCATGAATACCAATTTGACCGGCTGAGAAATTCATAGCCCATTGGACCTCAGGTTCGGCCGTTTCCATGTTGGTTTCTAATGAGGTAAGCAGATCAGACGTATTGTCAGGTGGGTTTTGCCCGGTCCAGCGGAGCCGAGCTTGATGATACCAAAATAGACGTCGCAGAATAGGAGAAGGATGGTGGTCCCATGATTCAATCAGGGCCGTTGTTTTTTTAGATTTCATTAGCTGGTTAGCAAGAAGCCAATCGGCGATAAGATTGCGCTGTTCGTAATCGTTTGTGCTTAAATCTGAGGCCAGATCGTCCATTAATTCTTGGGTGAGCATTTTTTTGTCCATGATTAAAACAGCTAGTAAACGCGGAAAATATTCTCCTGTTGACCATAACTCCATGGCTAAGTCATGATCTCTTTTAATAGTCTTACCGATCTTTTTTAAGTCACCGAATTTTGGTGTGCCGCTGCTAATCTGAGAATATATACTTTGAGCATTTTTTGAGAGAGCCATTGCTGTATCCTTTGAAAATTGGTACGTGCTTCGTGTTTTCACTTTAAAATCTCTAATGCGGTTACGCCAAGAATGTGATTCAGTTTAAGAAAAGTTATTTATTTTGGCAATCTTTTCTTCGTTTTGTTCTGATGCTCAATTTCTTGAAACGAAGGGCCTGCTTTGAATACAACGATGACTTAAAACTTCGTTTCCCCGAGGTTCCGATGAAAAATCTTTACAAAGGTTTTGGTGTTAGTGGCGTGATTATTGCCATAATATTTTCCTTAGTCGCCGGGGCCGGTCGTGAGCCTAACATATTGGGCCTTCTCATTCTTATTGTAGCTATCAGCGGGTGTGGTGTTGCCATGTATATCTTTGTCAACCGAAGCCCCAATACGATGATGCGAATCATGATGTCAAATATGAAGAAGCAGAATATATGCTGAGGATGGTATTTAAAGAGGAAGGCGTTCGGTTTCGGCGAGAAGAGGAGGATGGCATTTACTTATATGAGTTTCCTGACCGTGGCATTAATTTGGCTTTGCTAGGCTCAACCTTCGGTTTCTTATCTGAAAACTTATAAATTATTGTACTGAAATAAGTTTACTCGCGACCTAACTGCTTAATATTTCATCGACCGCCCGCCTAGCTGAACGGGCTGCTGTGTGAACACTGCTCCAGTCTGATCCGTCGGTGTAAGCTGTTCCAGCAAAGAACAAGCGATCGTCAACGCTATCGCCCAAGGTTCGCACCTTCCGCCAATCCTCATGGTCGAAAACGTAAGCTCCATTCGCATAGGGTTCGGCATTCCAATTCTGAAAGATGTGTTTGACATAGTTAGGCGTCGCCTGACCATCAAACAGGTCGTCTAATTCGCTCAACATATAGGCGATTAGCTCATCGTCATTCAATTCGATGTAGGGGCGCGTGCCGCTGCCAACAGCAAATAAACCTAGGACATGCTGGGTTGTGTCTTGACCATAAGCTGCATCGTAGTACAGTTTTTGACCGGCTCTTTCGGGTGTGATTTCAAAGCCGACAAAGGCTGGGTAAAACTTTTCATTAAATTCAATGAACGCCTTGCACCCGTCCCATACGGTTACACTGTCAATGGCATCTTGCTTTTCCTCTGGCAATTCAGGCGTAAAAGTAACTGCACCGTTTTGAAGCATTTTGACCGGCACAGACATAATGACTCGGTTGGCCGAATACGTTTGGTCTTCTGTTGCTACTTGAATCGTTTCAGTCGAGTAATCAATTGCTTTTACCACTGCATTATAAGTGATGTGACTCCCAACAGATGGAACAATGTACTGTTCGAAGAAGTCAAACCAAGTTGCGTTGATAAACTTGCTATCCTCGGTGAAATCAGCTTGCTGCAGCGTGACGCGTTCTCCTTCATAAAGGCCATAATCAGCGTCTGGATCGTATAAAGTCGTTTTTATATCCACTTCAATTGAGTCATCATTGACTATTTCTTCAAGGATATCTGGTGGGATATGGATCCACTCAGCACCAAGCGGAATGGGGAAGTTTGCAAACTCAGTCGTTCGCTTCATACGTCCCCCATATGCGGATGAAGCTTCCAAAATTTGGAAGTCAATTCCCTGCTGCTGAAGCAGATAGCCTGCTGAAAGCCCGGCAGCGCCAGCTCCGATTATTAAAATTTTGCCCACATTGCTTGAGTCGATTGCCTCATCGCTGCAAGCCGTCATTATTCCTGATAGAGGCAGGCTTAATCCTAACAGCCCGCACATTTTTATGAATTCTCGTCTGTTCATGATTTTTAAACCTTTACAACAATCCTTGGTTTCATAAGCTGTAGATTTTTACTTAAAAAGCTTAGCCCTAAAAGGTTCGTGTGTCGTCCTGCCGTGTAGGGAAACACGTTTTCTAAACCCAATTTGAGTCAGAAACGAGTGTTAGGCAGAATTAACGGCCGATTTGCGAAACTGCAAAGGCGTCATGCCTGTATGTTCACGAAAGGATTTATAAAATGGGGACTTAGAGTTGAACCCGGCATCAAGCGCAATATCTAATACTGAGCGTCTTTGGTCAGTTAGCAAAAGCCGTTTCGCTTCGTTGACGCGATAACGATTTACAAAGTCGAAAAAGTTAAGCATTAAATGGTCGTTGATTACTTGAGAAAGATGATTCGGTGAGACGTCTAGCTGGGCAGCAAGCTGCTGTAATGTGAGCTTGTTTTCTAAGTAGGGGCGCTCTGTTTCCATCAGCGTAATGAGCTGATTTTTGATGTCGCGAGCCTGGTCAATGGTTAAGGAAGAGGCATAATATTTTTTAACGGCCGTTTGTGGCGCATCCTCGCTTCTTGGGAGAACAATCTCTTGCTCATTAAACAGGAGCGGTTGGCGTATCACAAAGTAAGTGATTAGGTACATCAATACAGGCATCGTGAGGGCCATCAGCAGCCAGAACAAATCGTGAAACAAGGTAACGAAATCGGATAGTAAAAATAAAACCCAACAGCAGGCAAATAGAGCGGCTAGTAAATATAACCAAGTGATAAGCGCCTGTTCCTCGTGAGAAAAGGTGAGACGTCTTTGTCTCTGGTACCTGCGAATGTATAGAATGATATAAACACCATAAATACCAATATGCACCATCATGAAGTAGAAGGTGATAGTCACCCCAATAATTTGCCATGTAAAATCAGTGGCAGTAGCCGTTGAAATAAGCTGAGGTTGTTTTACGGATTCAGGCAATAGATAAAACGGTAACATGAGGCAGAAACTGATTAATGCGGGAATGAGATGGAGCCCCTGTTTTCTGTTGAAATGAAACCCCTGCTCGAGTAAATTGCGGGCGTACCAAATTAAGCTAGGGCCAGTCAAAAAGACAATTGGCCACAACACTAAGGCGATCGTTGGGTATTCAATATCAAGCTCTAGATAGAAAATCAATTCTTCTGCTAGGGTCAGGGTCATCACCAAAACATAAAACGCCAAGAACCGATTAGCAGAACGATTTTTTTCGCCGCGAATAAAAAGAGTGGCGCTTAAAAAAATTCCTTGACCTAAACCAATGAGCAGAAGTGCAGATATCCAATCGATGTACATAATAAGAAATGTGACAGCATCATGCTTTTAGAGAGTGATAGAGCGTCCTTTTTGATTTGGTAAAGCATGGCGTTAGTTATTTTAGTTTATAGAATATTTTGCTTGCCACTCAACTTTGTGATGATAGGTTAAAATAGAGTCTATGTCACCACCTATTTTAGAAACGAAGCTATTTGCCCCTCAACCAAGACCGAACCTAGTTTTAAGGCAACGGCTAATTGAACGGTTGAATACAGGTTTAAGTGGGAAGCTGACGCTTGTTTCTGCCCCAGCAGGATTTGGGAAAACAACGGCCGTTAGTTCATGGGTGGCCCGCTGTGATCGGGATGTAGCCTGGCTCTCTCTTGATGCGACAGATAATGATCTGATCCAATTTTTTACCTATTTAATTGCATCTATACAAAAGATTTCGCCTGATTTTGGGAAACAGGCTGTTCAAGCGCTTCGGTCTATAGATTCTGTGCCATACACCTCGCTGGCTATCACGATTCTTAATGATTTGATTGAGCTACCAGCCCCGATTATTCTTGTTTTGGATGATTTTCATCTGATTGAGCATGTGGAAGTTGTTGAGGCGCTTGCTTTCTTAATTGAGCACTTGCCAGCAACGGTGCACCTTGTTATTACAACGCGCCAAGAGCCCAGCTTTTCGCTACCTCGACTTCGCGTTCGGGGAGAGCTGACCGAGTTTCGGACGGCTGATTTGCGCTTTACGCCATCAGAAACGGCCGTATTCCTCAACCAAAGCATGAAGCTTAACCTCTCTGAAGAGGCAATTAGCACTTTGGAAGGGCGAACAGAAGGCTGGATTGCCGGACTGCAGCTTGCCGCAATATCACTTCAAAATAAACCAGAGCGGGAAGCATATATTGAAGCGTTTTCTGGTCAGCACCGTTTTGTGGCAGACTATCTTGTTGAAGAAGTGCTGCGCACGCAGCCCGAATCGATTCGTCAATTTTTGCTGAAAACTGCCCACCTTAAGCGATTTGATGGTGAGTTGTGTGATGCAATAACGAACCGAACCGATGGAAAAGAAACATTAGCCACGCTCGAACGAAACAATCTTTTTTTAATCCCCCTTGATGAGGCCCGTTCTTGGTATCGTTACCATCACCTCTTTTCTGACCTGCTGCGTAATCAGACGCCAGAAAGTGAAGTTGATCAGATAAAAGAAATACATGAAAAAGCAAGTGAATGGTTTGAGGGCCGCGATTTTTTGGTTGATGCAATCTATCATGCCAAACTGGCTCATCAATATTCTCGGGTGGCGACGCTTATTGAATCATCGTGGGATGAACTACGGCAAATTTACGAAAATGACACCCTCATCAAATGGTTGAAGGATATCCCAGAATCACTATTCAAAATGCACCCCCTTTTAAATGCTTATTACGCCTTGGCCTTAATTTCAGTTGATCCTTTAGTGGCTGAAAAGCGCTTGGATGACATTGAGTTGTGGCTAAAGTCTGATCAGCGGTCACCAGAAGAGCTTGAGCAAGCACAACGCCAAGCGATTCCTGGCATGGTTGAGATTTCTCGAGCCTTCCGAGCGGGTGCCCAAGGCAACCTCGCTGATACAATTGCACACAGTCAAAAAGCGCTCGACTATTTACCCGCTGATGACTTCTTTTGGAGAGGATCCGCAGGTGCCATGCTGGGTCTAACGTACTGGGGACAAGGAGATATTACCAAAGCTTATGATGAAATCGTACAGAGCCTAGGCAACATGCGACGCGCCGAGAATTTGAGCGCCACCATTAGCATTATGTTTCTTCTGGCTGATATGTGTATGGTTCAACTCAAGCTGAAGCAGGCTGAAGAGATATGTCAAGAGGCGATGGCGCTGGTTACTGAGGCTGCCGGCAGGAGTCATCAGGGTTCGGCCAATATCCAGGTTGTTTTGAGCGAAATTTATTATGAAAGGGGAGAGCTTGATAAGGCAAAAGAGGCGCTGTTCCTCAGTCGCTCATTAGGTGATCAAGCTGAACTCGAGGTGCTGCGCCACCGCTGGTACATTGCCATGGCTCATATTAATTTGGTCGAAAGGGACGCCGAGAACGCATTTGGTAATTTAAATGAGGGGGATGAACTTTATTTTGGGAGTCCGGCCCCTGAAGTTCGGCCGATTGATGCGATACGGAGGAGATTCTGGGTGCGGCAGGGTGAGTTGGAGAAAGCTCGCGCGAGTTTTACAGAACAGGCCATTTCGCGGGGTGGTGTGGTTAGCCATATTGAGCTTTACGACATGACGACATTGGCTCATTTTTATGTGACAGAAAGGAATGAAGGAGAGGGCGTTGATGTGGTGAAGTTGCTTGAACGGTTAACGGCCGTTGCAGAAAAGCACAATCGGGTCGCCGATCTCATTGATATTCTGATATTAAACACCTTGCAAACACAATCAACCGCACCGCTTGAAAAAGCGCTGCAGCTTGCCCTGCCGGAAAGTGCTAAGCAGCGGTTTATCAACTGGGGGCCGTCTTTAATACCCTATCTTAGAAAAATTATTACAAAAAATGGTAACCTGAGGTTATTTATTGATTCTATCTTAGAACGGTTAGTGCAAAAAACATCAACAGACAGACCCGCTTTGCAAAAAGAATCACCATTAACTTTACAACCACTGTTTGAGCCATTAAGCGCTAGGGAAATTGAAGTGTTATCTTTAATGGCCGCAGGAAACACCAATCAACAGATTGCTAATCAACTCTTCCTCACTCTAAACACAATTAAAGTTCACTCTCGAAACATCTACGGCAAGCTAGATGTTCACAACCGCACCCAAGCCGTCAATCGCGCACGAGGTTTAGGCCTCCTCCCCTCATAGTTAGGTCAATTTCACAAAATATCTTGAGCTAAAGTTCCAGTAAGTAAAACAAAGCGTTCTAAAATACCACCTTCGTGGTATGACAATACCACTCGCCATCACCTATTCTTAAATTAATTAAATTAACCAAATAATCCAAAAAGGAAATTCAAATGAATAATTACATAAATGTTAAAAAACCGGTTCTACTTTCAACCCTGTGGGTTTTTGTTATGCTCAATATGATTTTCGCGGACATCGTTAGTTTCATTTCCCCTAGCTTTTTCGATGATATCAGTCAGATGAGTGACATTCTAACCCCATCAACACTGCTTGTGTTTGCTGTGTTGCTAGAAATTCCCATTGCAATGGTCTTGCTTTCTCGGATTCTGAACAAGCAAGCCAACCGCTGGGCCCATGTGATCGCCGTGCCAATTACAATTGTCTTTGTTGTTGGAGGCGGCTCGTTGAGCTTGCACTATGTTTTCTTTGCCGCGATGGAAATTGTGGCGATGCTGGTTGCTCTGAACATTGCTTGGAAAGATGCGGCTGAACCCCAAGTCGCCCTAGCAAGATAACCCTATTTTTTATGAGATAAATTATCCGAAATTTGCGGCTAATGCTTTCAACCTCTGAGGATTAGACCTAAATTTTACTCAACACAGATAAGCGGGAAACCTCAGAGGTTTTTATGCATCCCATTGAAAAATTCAGAAACTGTTTTAGACGTTGAATTGCACCCCCAGCTCGTTTTCTGAAAATGCCCAAAGCTTACTGCTCAGTGCCTTATCAAATGCTTTTGGAGGCAACTCGACTTTACCAGGCTTACCAACCTGTTCCGCTTTACCCGTTGGCCCGATAAAGTCACCTGCCTTAACGTTTTTTTCTAAAGCTGCGTAAAGAAGAGATTGTGCCCCTTCAGCCGGTTGGGAAATATTTAGAAAAGCCCCTAAAAAAGGCAGTCGCCGAATAATGGGCAGCAAAATTTGGATGCTAGTAGGCATATTGCGCATTAAACCAGTTCCTGATCGACCGGGGTGTACCACAATTGCTTTTACTTTTTTCTCTGTAGCGGCTAACCGATCTTTTAACTCCATCGTGAATAAGATATTTGCTAACTTGCTTTGCTGATAGGCCACCATTCCCGAGAGCCCATAGAGCTGGGGCCCTTCGTCATAGGTTCCTTCAAAATTAATGTTGTCAAAGTGAATATCGGCCGTTTCGCGTTTTCCCGCAAAGCTAGATACGTTAACAATTCTTGTTTCAAACGCTTGGTCTAATTTGTCAAATAACAAAGAGGTCAAGTAGAAATGCCCAATATGGTTAGCGTCAAATTGAAGCTCAAGATTGTTGGGCGTGATGGTATATTCTGGCCCCATCACGCCTGCGTTATTGACTAACAAATCAAGATGGTTGAACTGTTTTGAAAAGCTATTGGCAAAGTCACGAATGACCTGCCGATCAATTAAGTTTAATTTGATAAAAACTAAATTTGCACTGGGTATCTGCTGCTTAATTCGGTTCATTGCAGTTTCAGCTTTTTCTTGACTGCGGCAGCCAAGAACAACGGTATATCCCTCTTTTGACAACGCCAGTGTGGTTTCAAACCCTAAACCAGAATTAGCGCCCGTTACAATCGCAATTTTCATGTTATGTGCTCCTATTTTATTCGCAAGATTTTTTCTGCGGTACCTATAAAAGTTTAATTTGTTACGGTCAGTATATCTTCCCTCAGTGCGTGAATGAATACATAAATCAGCCGTTTATTTACACAAAACTATAATTCAGTGTAATATTGTTTGAATCTTTGAAGGCGTTTCTTATACTGAACGAAAAGGTGTAGAGCAATAAATGGCTATTCAGGAAAGTAAACAAGCAGAGTTTCTTGAACTGCTGGACCGTCATACGTCAGATGATGGGATTGGCACAACGCCTATTCCAAATTTGCATACGATTCGGACATCTCAATTAAATGCACGTCAGCCACAGGTTTACCCCCCTGGTATTGTGCTCGGGGCTCAGGGGATTAAGCATATTTATCTTGGGGGCAAACGATACGTTTACGGCCGTGGTCACATGATTGCTTCTTTTTTGTCGGTGGCGGCTTTGTGTGAAGTGGTCCAGGCTAGCCCTGAAAAACCGCTGCTAGGCATTGGCATCACGATGGACCTCAACCGAATTTCCCAGATGATTGTGACGATGGCGCGTTTTGAACCATTTTCGAGTCAAATAGATGAGGGCGAGCCGTCGGCTATATTTACTGCTCCGATTAAAGAAAATCTGCTAGATGCTGCGGTTCGGTTATTGCGCACGTTAGAGAATCCGAGTGAGGCGGCAATTTTAGGTCAATCGGTTGTTGATGAGATATTTTTCCGGCTTTTAAGTGAGGAGCAAAACGGCCGTTTAAAAAACGTGCTGCAGCAGCGCGGGCAAATTCAGCAGATTGCTAGAGCTGTAGAACATCTACAGAATCATTTGGATAAGCCCGTGTCGATAGATGAGCTGGCTAGCTTGGTCAACATGAGCAGTTCGGGGTTTCACAAGAAATTTAAGCAGGTGATGCACGCCTCGCCGCTTCAATATGCTAAATCAATAAAGCTAAATCGTGCCCAAGAATACTTAATGAGTGGCAAAACTGTTAGTGAAACGGCCTATCTTGTTGGGTATAACAATTTGGCCCAGTTTAGCCGAGAATATAAGCGTCATTTTGGGAACCCGCCATCAACGACTAGCCAAGTGATGCCGTCTTCAGATCTCAGGCAGTATGCTTTATAGGGTGGTTTGGATTAGTTTTTGTTCGTTGCTACTTATTCCTCATTGATCTATATAGCTAGATGTAACCTCAATTTGACCTAAATCTAGCTCTTCTCCTGCTCGAATTTTAAAAGTGAACTGTTCCCCAACATCATTTTCTAGCATGCGTATGGTGCGCAGGCTACTGTTGGGTGGGTTAAGCTGCATACCATATGTTCCACCCGATATGCCTTCGATCATAAATACACCATCAGACGTTATGGCGGAGAGCGATTCAGAATAAGAACATGTAAAAACTTGTTGAAGCAACAGATTGATGTGTGGGACAAAGAAGGACTGAAAACTCAACAGGAAGTGCATCTCCAGATTGTTGAACGAGTTTTCCGGTGATATTGGCTTTATCATTTTGCCCGTTGCAGGCAATTAAAAATATCATCAAAAATATTATCGCTATCGGACGATACGACTTTTTTCTTTTCAAATTGGCACCTCGTATTTGTAAATTTCCAAAGCATTTGATTCCTAACATATCCTACTTGCTTTTTCTATCAATCGTTGCCCCCTGTGGGGATAATATTTTGAATTCGCCCCTTGGTGGAATGATGATAAAAAACGGCCGTTCTAAAGGCTCATATGTTAATCCCGTCAAATAGTAAATGCTATCCTGAGCTGTGACCAAGAATGCATCAAGGGAGGCCTCTTAAATCAACTGCCGCAGGGTTTTAATACGCGATGAGTAGTTAGTCTTCGACTTCACATATACTTCAATAGCTCTTCCAGATGATGTTTCCACAGGGCTGGCCATGAATGAGACCCATGTCCACGCGTTTTCTCACTGATTGGTAGGAGGACAAAACGGCCGTTTTTCACCCGCTCAATCTTCTCCTCTAATATTTTTAGTTCAGGAGGATTGACTTGATCATCCGCCGAATTAATGGCGAGCAAAGGTGCCTTGATTTGGTGCAGATGCGGCTCTGGATTGTAATCCCAAGAGGCTTGGAATTGATAAAGTAAATCATTGGCATCCCGAATGTTTAGCTGATTGTTAACCAGCTCATCAAACATGATGTCCGCTTCTTTTTGAGTTGGTGCTTGCTGTTGCCACAATAGCGGCACACTTGTCATGAATAATAGCGTGTAGATGGCTGAGCGCAATCCGGCGGGTTGCGCGGTGTAGTTACCATTTTGCCATGTTGGGTCAAGCGTAATGGCATCCATGATCATGCGGCGGGTCATACGGTTGCGACCCGCAATCTCAACCGGTAAGCTGGCTAGCGGCATGATGGCATCCATAAAATCAGGGTAGGTATAGCCCCATACCCAACTGTGCATACCGCCCATTGAGGTGCCAGTCACCAGCTTTAAATGATTGACGCCCAGATGCTCTGTTAGGAGACGATAATTGGCTTTGACCATATCGTCATAGCCGTATTTAGGAAAGTTTGCTTCGAGGCCGTCACTTGGTTTAGAGGAACGGCCGTGTCCAATACCGTCGGGCAGGATGATAAAGTGCTTTTCGGCATCTAAAAGCTGTCCTGGCTGAAAAAGCTCATTGGCAAAATGATCGCGTAGAAAAGCGGTGCCTTGCCCACCTGTACCGTGCATGATCAACACTGCGTTGGTAACAATGCCATCCCCATTTTTCTGTGGACGGCCTATGGTGGTGACGTGTATGCGTAAATCCTTAAGCGTTTCGCCACTTTTAAATTGAAAATCTTTAAAGTGATAATCTGTTTCTTTTTTAGACTGGAACTCGATGAGAATGGTCATGACGCTGCGTCTGGCTGGAGATTCACCCCCATTTGCTGTAGCTGGGTTAAGATGTTTGCTGAAGCCCAGACTTCAACAATGAGATTGTCCTGGATTCTAACAAGATGGATGCCTGACCAAGAAATTTTCTTGCCGGTGGGTGGAATAAACCCCCACAAAGAACCCTGATGAGTGCCCGTAGCTGACCAGCGAATCGTGACGTGGTTTTCTGATTCCACAACTTCTTCAACTGTGTATATTAAGTCAGGATAAACGGCACGACTACGCTCATGCCAAGATTGAATTTGTTCGTGTGTAGTGGTGTGGCCTTCGTTGAGGAATGTTTCAGGGTGAAAAGTAGCGAGCCGATCAAGCTGGTTTTTGTTCCAAATTTGGTCGATCCAAGATTGAACAAAATGAGTTTTTGTTTGTAGGGTCATGACCTTTTCTTTAAAAGGTGACCCCATTTTCGAAATGAGGCCACCTAGATTAAGTGAAACGAAATCCTGTTTTGAGTAAAAAGACGGCTAAAAAGTTCGTTTCCTTGAGGTTCCGAATCGTTTATCTAACAGGGTTTTCAAACTAGAAACTTCGAAACACTTAACAAATGATTATGCCATAAACGCTTGAATGCCCGTTTGGGCTCGGCCCAAAATGAGGGCATGAATATCGTGGGTGCCTTCGTACGTGTTGACGGCTTCCAAGTTTAAAACGTGGCGAATGACGTGGAACTCATCAGAAATACCGTTGCCACCGTGCATATCGCGAGACATGCGAGCAATGTCGAGCGCCTTGCCGCAGGAGTTTCGCTTAACCAGCGAAATCATCTCTGGGGCAGCTTTGCCTTCATCCATCAAGCGACCGACGCGCATACAGGCCTGTAGCCCAATGGTGATTTCTGTTTGCATGTTGGCCAGCTTGAGTTGGATAAGCTGGTTGGCAGCTAACGGCCGCCCAAACTGAATGCGGTCAAGCGTGTATTGTCGAGCCGCATGCCAGCAAAATTCAGCCGCGCCCAAGGCACCCCAAGAGATGCCGTAGCGAGCCTTGTTTAAACAGCCAAATGGCCCCTTCAGCCCTTTAACATTTGGCATGAGCTGGTCATCTGACACAAAGACCTCATCCATTACGATTTCGCCAGTGATGCTGGCACGGAGGCTAAATTTCCCTTCTGTCTTAGGTGCGGTTAACCCTTTCATCCCTTTTTCTAGAATAAAGCCATGAATGGCGCCGTCTGGGCAGCCTGCATCTTCGCCACCGTATGTTTTGGCCCAGACGACAAAGACATCAGCGATCGGTGAGTTGGTGATCCACATTTTGGCGCCGTGTAAAATCCAGCCACCGTCTGTCTTCGTGGCGCGTGTTTCCATACTGCCCGGGTCGCTGCCGTGATTGGGTTCGGTTAAACCAAAGCAGCCCACAAATTCACCTGTTGCCAACTTGGGTAAATATTTTTGACGCTGTTCTTCGGTCCCATAAGTAAAGATTGGGTACATGACGAGTGAACTCTGCACGCTCATTGCGCTACGATAGCCGCTGTCTACCCGCTCAACCTCACGCGCAATGAGGCCATAACAGACTGAATTTAGCCCAGCTGCACCATACTCTTCGGGGATGGTTGCTCCAAGCAGTCCCATTTCACCCATTTCATTAAAAATTTCGCGGTCAAACGTTTCATGACGATGTGCTTCAAGGACGCGCGGCATCAACTTGCCCTGACAGTAGTTACGGGCGGCATCCCGCACCATGCGTTCCTCATCGGTGATTTGTTCTTCAAATAAGATGGGGTCGATCCAGTTGAATTGTGGTCTTGCCATTTGTTCGTCTCCAAGTTTAAAGAAAGATATTGTTCATTAAATTTTTAGGACAATGAAACAAATCTGACTAATTTTTTCAAAAGTGTGCTTATTTCACAAAATGTTGTTAAAAACCATGGATAGTTCAAAAACTTTAACGCTAATGATACAACATTCAATGGTGGATAACACCTTCCAGACGAATCAGTGAGGAGATTTGGCATATGGCAAAATTAACGGGTGGTGAAGCGGTTGTAAAATCGCTTTTACGGCATGACATTACAACGATTTTTGGGTTGCCCGGTGTGCAAAATGATTATTTTTACAATGCACTTTATGATGAGGGTGGCAAAATTCGAATTATTCATTCTCGGCATGAGCAAGGGGCGGCCTATATGGCTTTGGGTTACGCCATGTCAACGGATAAGGTAGGGCTTTATAATGTCGTGCCTGGGGCCGGTTTTTTGAACACAACGTGTGCGTTATCAACCGCTTATGGCGCAAATGCCAAGGTGTTTTGCTTAACGGGTGAGATTCTTTCGCACGCGATGGGGCGAGGGATTGGGCAGCTGCATGAAATTCCCGATCAGCTGGGAATTATGCAGCGGTTAACGAAGTATGCAGCCCATATTGGCTCCCCTGCGGAAGCACCTCGCCTTATCAATGAAGCAATTCGCCAACTGCACAGCGATCGCCCTCGACCGGTTGGGGTGCAAATTCCGATGGATATCTTAATGAAGAAAACGGAAGTGGATCTGACCGTGCCCGATCTTGAACCTTATCATCCGCCCGTTGATTTGGATGCGGTGGATGCGGCGGCGAAGAAGCTGGGTGAGGCCAAACGGCCGTTAATCTTTGTGGGTGGTGGTGCGCAGCACGCGTCGGAAGAAGTGACCCAGCTGGCTGAGATGCTGCAGGCCCCCGTGGTGGCGTACAGTATGGGGTGCGGCGTGGTAGACGGCCGTCACTATCTTTCTCAGTTTGTACCCGGTGGCTACTTCTTGATGAAAGAGGCTGACGCAATCTTGGCGATTGGCACCCGGCTCGACCGCCCCGGTAACCGTTGGGGCATCGATTTAAGCGATCGTCTCATTCATCTAAACGTGGATCCGAATGAACACATCAACTCCTTCAAACCGAATTTGAGCATTGTGGCTGACTCAAAAGAAGCCACTCAAGCGTTAATTGAGCTGGTTGGTAAGTACAATATCAAGCGTGAATCTCGTGAAGATGAAATGATGACGCTGAAAGGGCGGGTGAGTAAGCTCACTGATTACTTAGCCCCGCAAAAAGCGTATCTTAAAGAGATTCGGTCTGCGCTACCTGAGGACGGTATTTTTGTGGATGAGGTGACCCAGATTGGGTTTGCCAGCCGCATCATGATGCCAACCTTTGCCCCACGCAAGACCATCTCTCCCGGATATCAAGGCACATTGGGTTGGGGGTTTGCAACCGCGCTAGGTGTGAAAGTGGCGCACCCCGACAAACCTGTTCTCGCGGTCTCTGGTGACGGTGGATTTATGTTTACGATGCCTGAACTGGCAACGGCCGTTCAGCACAAAATCGGTCTGGTAACGATGGTGTTTAATGATGGGGCCTTCGGCAACGTGCGCCGCATGCAGAAAAATGATCACGGCAATCGGCTTATTGCCTCTGACTTACAGAATCCTGATTTTGTGAAGCTGGCTGAAGCCTTTGGGGCGCAAGGGCTACGAGCCAACTCACCAGAAGCGCTTAAAACCGCGATTGAAAAAGGATTTGCCACGCCTGATGTCCCCACAATTATTGATGTACCCGTCGGTGAAATGCCATCACCTTGGCCTTTGATTATGAATCCGTCAGCGTTTGAATAAGGGGTGATGTTTCGGTGAGCTGAGGCTGATAGCAGCCATTGATGCAGAGCGCGTTCAATGCCGTTTTATTGATGCCAACTGGCTCTAAAACGATGTGAACCGCTCGCATTAGAAGCTCGATGTAAAGAGGAACATTGATTGTTGCCGGATGTGATAAAGGGGGCGCATCCCAAACGTACACATTGGGCTCTCCTAAAATATGTAGAAACTTTATTTTTTGGCCAGGTCGTCTCGCTTTACCCGCTTGCTCTAATTGATAAGCGGCGCGCGCTACGGCCGGCTGGACTTTGTATTCGGAAACCTCTTTACTGAGCGTTTGGGTCACTAAAAGGTCTTCTAGGGGGACGGTGCCTTCTCGTAGGGCTAAGATCGCTTGTTGCGTCATTTTAATGGCATCGGGAAGGGCGCATTGGAGAAAACGGCCGTTTTGCGCTTGCGCTAATCGATCAATCAGTTTCTGCTGAACTTGCCGAATAAACTCAGGCGTGTCGTGGCGTCTTTCCTCGATGCCCCGCGTTTTTAAGGTACCATCTTGGAACACACCAAAAAATCTATTGGGAACTGGTGCGGCGTCATTCAGCGTTGAGGGCAAAAATGCGATCCAGTTGTAAATCCCTTCCAGCGCTAATGGTAAGCCAGTGCGGGCCACAATCTCATCTAATAGTGGCTTTGTTTGCTCCTGCTTGTGGACTGCGGGATGCTTAAGATAAAGCCCATCGACATACATGTGAACCACCTCGTAGCCTAAATCCTCCGCTGCTTCTTTGGCAGAAAGTAAATGATGACGGCTAAAGGCGGTGACCGCTTCGTGGCTTTCGATCTTACCAAACTTAGCATTTTTATAGCCAAGGTAGCCAAAGCAAACGACCAGCAACCATTTAAGGGCATTTGACCACGCTTTGAACACTTTGTAGCGACAATCTTTCTTACTCAGCGTGGCTAGCTGACCTTTTATGAGGATACGTTTTTCAAGAAGCGGCCGTAGCGTTTTGGGAATAATTCCTTCCCTTGTTTGATCAACATAGATGTCGAGTTCTGGTACAAGCTCGGCGCGGGCTGTTTTTTTACCTATTGTTTCAGGAGAGATGTTGTGCTTCACGATGATGGATGGATACATTGACGTAAAATCTACCTCAACCACATTGTCATGCACACCAATCAGCGGCATATAAACCATACCGCCCCGATCCCCATTGACGAGCTCTTGACCCGCTTTAAATGCCTCAATTTGCTGTTTTTGATAGGGGACCAAGATGTTGTTTTTAAGCGCCGTCAACATCTGCATGCCTGAAATGCCCGCCCCTGGTGATTTTCGAGCCACTTCCTGTACCGGCAGGGCAGAAACCCGCGCTTGTTCAAACACGCCATGCAGCCCGTACTCCCCATACATCATGGCATTGGTCACATCAACATGCCATCTACCAAACAACAGCGTTTGCTGGCCCCGATAAACCACGTGCCCATAGGTAAAGTATGAATTTTCCTTTCGCTGGATGACATTTTTATCTTCATCTCGATTCGGATTAAATGAGACGCTGATTTCTCGACTGGCCTCAAACAGGTATGGGAAGAGCCACGTATCGCCATACTCTGTGAGCACGATGTCAGGATTGTGGCGGGCAAAGGAACCGTTTAACTGCAGCAGCAGCAAGCGCTTAGAGTCGAGCGGGATTTTGATTCGTCCTTTGCTGCTGGTGACAAAGATGTTTTGGGGTTCTGAGTGGTATGGGTTGCTGTCTGGCTCGATCAACAGATAAGTGAGATTGGGTGTTGTGTGTACGATATCCCAAGCTGAATCGAGAGGGAGCAGTTTGTGAATTAAACTGTTGTCATCAACCGAAACTGTACAGTAGCACAGCGGAAAAATGCCGTATTCAGCAGCAACCCGGATCGTAAATGGAATGTCAATATCGTAATAAATTAAGTTTGGGAACTGTTTTTGCAGGGAGCGAAAAATGCGCTGGTGCTGGGTTGGCTGGGCCTGTGTAACAGCCATGACCTCGCGATGACCGATAAAAATATCTTCCCGCGTGGTTCGGGTTAGCTGGCTTGTTGGATAGGCTGTTTTTAGAAATTGCCACGCTTTGCGCAATTTATCATGCGGACCTGCCACATAAAAGGTGATAGAAAGCGGTAAATAGAGCTTTTTTCGCTTTCCGCCACTGCATAATAGCCACAATATTGCCCCTGTTTCTGATTCATACACATCACCAACCCAGCCTGTTAATTCAAACATTGATTTTTTGCTTAAGCTGCTCGATCTCTTTTAACAGTTCTAAGTTAATCGCCAGTAAAATTGTTTCGAAAGGAAGCGCGTGGCTGGTTTGGCTAATTGCGGCGGTGTGCTGCTTGGCATAGGTGAAAAGTTTGTCAAAGCTGTGTTGATCTAACCGCCTGAGCGCGCGCCGAAACTGTTTAAACTCCTTTTGCTCATCTAAAACAATTTGGTTGGCGGTTTTTAATGTTCTTCCCATTGTGGTCTCTCCTGAAAATGAGTGTTATGCGTCACGTAAAAATTTATGCAATCCGCGTTCTATGTGCATCTATCTTTTGGTGCAAGGTGGCAGTGGGCCTTCTCTCGTGTGAATGATGCGCGTCTTCCATTATCTATTTGGCTTGATTGCTTTTTATTCTTTGAAAAAGTGATGGATGGCGTAATGGGGTCTTTTCTTCTGGGGTGATCACTTTGTTGGCTGTTTGTGCGAGTAGCGTGACGAGCCCTAGACGCTCTGGTTGGGGGGGCGGATTTAAGCTGATGACGATTGGTGCCTGTGAACGGAGCCGCTCCAATTGTTGCATGATGATGCCCAGCAGGCGATAGCTTTCAGCCGTCGTGATGCTTTCATCTGCTAATGTAGCGAGCAAGTCTAGCATGAGGTAAGGCTGTGGGGACTGCGGGGCATTTTGAAACAGGGCCACCAGTTGATACGCCATAAATGCTCGGGAGATATGGACACGATTTAGAGCTTCGTAGAAGAGGGAGGCGCTTCGGTGACGAATGTGGCGCGCCACGCGAAAAATATCAATGCAGTTGCCGCCGTCCAGCACGTAAACTGGGCTTGATAAGGCCAAAACGGCCGTTAATTCCAATAAATCCTGTTTATATTCCTGATGACCCTGCACAACAATCAATTGGCAGGGCTGTATGTCGATTAACCTTGTTTCCATGCCGAAAACATAAAAAAATCCAGGTTGGGATTCAATCACCTGATAAGATGATTGGGGGGATGAATTTTGGGGTTAGCCTGTTGAGGTGATACACGAAACTCTCGCGTATCACCTTTTTGAGTCCTGAGTTTACGGCAGGGGCGGCATCCAGCTACCGTAGAGCGCGCCACCATCCGAGAGCAATACGGTTGGTTTTCCACCCTCAACTGTGTTGAAGTAGATTTGGAAACCGCGCGAGCCGCTGTTGGTAAAAGTCACCCCGCTGCTGTCTGGGAACCATGACGGTTCGCTGTCCTCACCGGGGAGGTTGCTAAGATTGATAAGCTCGCCATCTTCAACTGAAACAACAAACACGTCAGCAACTTCATCAAAACCGTGCCTAAAAGCGATAAAACGGCCGTTTGGTGACCAGATAGGCTGTTCAGCACCGAGCAGCCCTGCACCCTCAAGCTCAACGACAAGCCGTTCATTGCCGGCTGTATCCGTCACCCATAAGCCTGAAGGCCCACCTTCGTCTAAATCTAGAATTTGAAAGCGGAAAAACGCAATTTGAGACCCATCAGGGGACCAGCTTGGTTGAACATTCTCCCAAAGCACTGAGCTTGTGACCTGAGTCGGGTTTGACCCATCAGGGTTCATGATCCAGATGTTGTCGCTGGCTTTGCCGTCTTCAGCTCGGTCTGAGACGAAAGCGATCTGAGTGCCGTCCGGTGACATGACGCCGCCGCTGTCCCAAACGGGCGAGTCGGCAGTTAGATTGATGATCCCGCCGCTGTCGATGTCGATGGAATAGACATCTCGTTCGCTGCCGTTTGGCTGGGCTGCTGTGAAAAGTAGCGACTGGGAATCAGCTGCCCAATTAAAGTTAACGATATCAGCTAAACTTTCGTTCGATATTTTGCGATAGTCGCCTGTCAAATTTTCCATCACCATAAAGTCAAGGGAATCATCGCTGTTGATGCGGACAAAAGCTAAGCGGCTGGTGTCTGGCGACCATTTTGGCAGGACATAAAACCCATCGTTTGTGATGCGAAACTCTTCTGGTTCTTCGCCATTGAAGTAAACAAAAATTTCAGGCCCGGCTGAGGTGATTTTTGTGAAGGCTAAAAACCCTAGCTCATTCGGGGGCAGGACGCTGCTTGAGGTTGGTTCTGATTCTTCTGGGGCCGGTGTGGGGGTGCTGGTGGGGGCCGGCATAGGTGTATCGGTTGGGATGGCGGTTGGGGTGCTGGTGGGAACGGCCGTATCGGTGGGTGCGGGTGTCGGTGTATCAGTGGGAACCGGAGTGGCTGTTTCGGTGGGAACGGCCGTTACGGTTGGTGGCGGAGTGGGTGTTGGCTCTGGTTCTGGCTGAGTACAGCCAATCAAAATGATGAGCAAAAGCAAGGGCGTTAGCGGCGACTGAGCCAGAGATAAAAATCTTGAAATCATGTTTCCTCCAAATGGATGGCGTTACGCAAATCGGATCATGTTTATTGTAACGGATTACCGGTTTGATTTGTTCCGATTTTGTACCGAGCATTTAATCGTTTGTTGAAAATCAGTGAGAAAGTAAGGCCCCCTATAGTCATCTCAAAAACCATGTGCCAAAATTGAGAGATATGAAGCCGCAAGTAGAATTTAAAGCGAACAGTAAACGGTCGTTTGTGCTTATACTATTTTTTCTAGGCGCAGCGCTGTTGATTCCTGACCCTGCGTGGAACATCATGCTGATTATGCTGGGTGGGGTGGTCATTTTGTCGTTTGTATGGGTGCGGGTGCTAGAACGAAGCATTCAGGCCCAGCGATATTTGCGGGCCAATTGGGTGGCTGTCGGGGATGTTTTAGTCGAGCAGTTCGAGATTGAGAATCGAAGCTTTTTTCCTGCGCTGTGGATACAAATTGCGGTGGAGTCGAATGTTGTTGGGTACCGGCCAGCGTTCGTTGTAAATGTGGGAGGGCGTACAAAAGAGCGGTGGCGGCAGGCGTCTGTTTGCACCAAACGAGGCCGGTATGAGATGGGTGCGTGGACGCTTCGGTTAGGCGATCCGTTTGGACTGTTTGAATGTCTTTTTCACTATGATGAGTTCAAAGAGATCATCATTCATCCGCCAATTTTGCCAACGGTACCGGTACAGCTGCCGTCAGGAAACCGGGACGGCCGTTTTCGACGTAAACAAATTTCTTGGCAAAACCGAATCAACGCATCTAGCGTGCGTGATTATGACCCCAATGATCCGATGAACATTATCCACTGGCGCTCCTCTGCTAAGACGGGCAGTCTGCACGTGCGTCACTTTGACCCCGAAGCGGGAGGTGATGTTTGGCTCCTGCTTGATTTAGATCAATCAATGCAGCTCGGGCAAGATCGGCTCAGTATCGAGGAGCAAGCAGTCCTTTTGGCGGCGTCTTTGGCGGTCAAAGCGCTTCAAGAAAGGCGCGGTGTGGGGCTGGCCGCATACGGCCGTATGCCGCAGCTTGTTTTTCCCGGACGAGGGGAGAGCCAGCGCTGGCGACTGCTTGAAGCGTTAGCCATGGTCAGTGCGGAGCAAACGGTATCTCTAAAAACGGTATTGGCTGATTTTCAAACAGTGGTTCAGCAGGGAACGGCCGTACTGCTTGTAACGGCCAATCCATCCCCTGATTGGTTGCCTTTGCTCAACCAATTGAGCCGTTTAGGGGTAACTACGTCAGTGGCGCTGTTTGATCGTTTGGCGTTTGGTGGTCGAGAGAATATGAGCCCACTTTATAATCAAATTCAGCAAATGGGGCTTGAATGTACGCTGCTCCAACCGGGGGATATCGTCCAGCAGACTTTGGAAATATCACCGTTTACGCTAGAGCTGGGTCGTGTTGTATGAGCCTGTTTGAGCGTCGAATTCCTGTGAGGGGGCAAAGCTGGCAAGAGAGGCTGACGACGTGGGTTAGCCGGAACAGTCAGCCGCAGGAGGGCTGGTGGGCGATCTTGCTGTCTCTGTTGATTGTTCGCGTTGTGGGCGTGGCAGTGCGTTCAGCAGAATGGGTGCCGGAAATTACGGCCGTTCCACGCCTTGCAGTTTGGAGTCTGGCTCTGAGCTTTTTGGTTGCTAAGCGAGTGTCATCCACTAGACGAGCTTGGGTGTACATGATTAGCTTTGGGGTGCTGCTGCCTTTCTTGACGATGGCAAACTTGTGGCCGACCGGTTTTTTGAATGCGCCGCCGTCACGCATTAACTTGCTCACCTTTTTATTCCGCATGCGCAGCTGGGGGCAAGCTTTGTTTAGAGGAGAGGCAACGAGCGAAACGGCCGTTTTTACGCTGGGATTGCTTATTGGCTGCTGGCTGCTGATTGCTGCTTTTGGCTGGATGACGTTCAGAATGCATCACCCTCAAGCTGTGTTGCTGTGGTTAGCAGTGGGCATGGGTGCTAACGCATACTTTGGCGCGGTGCGCATCTATTTGCTAATTATTTTTGCACTGCTCAGTTTAGCTCTGCTCGTGACGCTAAGGCAGAGCATTTTGGAACACCAGTGGCGTAAAAACGGCGTAGAGTATCCGCGCCAAATTGGAGAGCGAATTTATCAGTACAGCCTTGGGATAGGGGTGTTGCTTCTGGTACTGGCTCTCTTTCTGCTCAATGCCCGCAGTTTGGCAGTCGCCGTTGCTTTTTCGGAATGGCCACCGGTTCAACAAGCGGAGTCTTGGCTAGAGCAAGCTTTTGGGGGCGTCAATAGCGATCGGGTAGATGAAGTCGTTACCGTGGGGCAAGGTTTTGCCAGTGTGCTGCCGCGCTCTTATCTGTTGGGCAATGCGCCAGAGCTGTATGAGAATGTGGTGATGACAGCGCGGGTAGAACGTCTTGATGACGCAGCCGAGCCGCGCTTACCGCTCCACTGGCGATCGACGTCATATGATATTTATACGGGAGCTGGCTGGGCGCGCGGGGATGAAACTGAACGGGCAATTCCGGCTGGAGTCCAGATTGCGCAACCGTCACTGCAAAGCACGGTGCCAATCTCACAATCTATTAGCTGGGTTCACGATAACCGGACGTTGCGCTATTCGCTTGGGGCACCGCTTTCGTATGAAGATGATGTGACAACCTACCGCAATAATTCTGATGAACTGATGTGGGTGGGGGGAGAGTTGCCTAAGTATACGGCCGTGTCTCAGGTTAGTACGGCAACCGTCGAACAGCTGCGTGTAGCCAGCGTGGCTGAGATTAATCCTGGCTTACTCAAACGGTATACCCAACTGCCTAGCGATCTGCCCAGTCGCGTCACGGAACTGGCTGAAGAAATTGTAGCTGGCTATGATACTCCATACGCTCAGGCCAAAGCGATAGAACAGTTTGTGCGCCAGTATCCCTACTCGCTCGATGTGGCACCACCGCCTGAGGGGCGAGATGTGGTTGATTTTTTCCTTTTTGATTTACAGTCTGGTTATTGTGATTATTATGCCACCTCGATGGTGGTGTTAGCCCGCTCAGTTGGCTTACCTGCACGCATGGGCACCGGTTTTGTGACCCACACGCCGGATGAAAACGGGGTTCAAACCATCTTTCAGATTGACGGACACTCGTGGGCTGAAGTTTATTTTGCAGGGTATGGCTGGATTGAGTTTGAACCGACTTCGGGGTTTTTATCACCTGATGATGGATTTACGGCCGTTGCGACGCCAGATGAGGCAGAGTCGGGGCCAATTGCCTTACCTGAACAAGATCGCTCTTTGTTTGTGCTGCTGCGCAATGCGGGCTTGAGTTTGCTTGGCCTGTTTGGGATCGGGCGATTTGGGTTAGCCTGGTTGCGATTCAGACGTTTATCAATTGGGGCTGAGTATGGGCAGTTACTTAACCTGGGAACGCGCTTGGGCTTAGCCGTATCAGAAACGCAGACGCCGTTTGAGATGGAAACGGTGTGGATACGTTGGCTCAACGCTCAGCGGATGCATCCTGTTGTCCAATTTTGGATTCGCTTAAACGGTTGGTTGATCGACTTTAGGGAGTATGTTCAAAGATTGGTCCGTGGTTATGTGGCCGTTAGCTATTCAGCTGAGAAGAGCTTGAGTGACGGTAAACGGCCGTTGCCTTTTTGGAAGCTGGTCGCAATTCGTACGCTTGTTCTTGCGTTGTCTAAGACCCAAACGATGACGAAGAATTAGATCTCAGTTAACGTTTTGGTGGTGGAAAAAATCGATTTTAATGTTTTGAAGGCCCACGGTCTGTTTGGGCTCTCTTCGTTTGAGTCTAAAATTGTTTCGCAAAATGCCGCAATATCTTGAATAACCCGCTCATATTTGAAGTAAGACATCGCCATTGGGCTATGCTCTGTTTGACCGTATCCCCTGTAGAACAGCGCCGTTTCTTCTTCAGCAGAGGGCGTAATACCGCCTAATCCACAGCCTATAAACATGAGATCGCGCTCTTTTGGTGCAAAAACGAGTGTGTCCCAATCGACTATAAAAAATTGGCCTTTGGTGTCAATGAGCATATTCCAGCCGTGCATATCGGCGTGGCAAAGAATGGCGGGAAGCTGTTTTGCCTGTAACTCTTGCGCGAAAAATTCCGTTTTTTCAAGCAGGTTTTGAATCTCACTGCGCGACCTGTTGATGAATATGGCTAACTGTTGGGATAGAGGGTCCTGAAATTCCTCTTTGGCAAATCGCTCTAGTAAGTTGTGGGTTTCTTGCCGATAAACGGCCGTATAGATTTCGTTAGGCACATCCTCGGTGAAGGCGGTTGGGATTGAGATTGTATGAAACTGCTTGAGCGCTTTACCAAACTCAATGCGTTGCTGGGCAGTTGGGGCTATTTCAAACCCATTTTTTCCTTCAACAAAGGGATACAAAATAAGCTTGAATGGGGCAAGGTCTGACCATAAGCCGCCATGCCTGTTTGGCAGGGGGGGAATAACCTGCTTTATTCCCTGATCGTGCAGAAATTTAGGGACGAGTACACTCGCTTGCAGAAAATGATCCCGGCGCAGCTTGACAAAATAAGGAGCTGATTCTTTTGAGATGGCTTTGTAAACGGCCGTGTTTGAATCTGCGCCTAAAGGTAAAAATGTCAACGTTTGAATTGGCAGATCATGGCACTCTTTTAAACAACTAACAATGAGCTGATCGTCAATATTAGGTTTTTCAAGCAATTATTGCTCCCAGTCGATCCGCTTGCTTCCGGGGATTGGGTCACCAGAATCACGCTCTTGGACCGCCTGCTTAAATCCCACTTCTTCAGCCCGTTGTTTAAACCAAACCCCTTCAGGACTGTGTCGGGTGATGCCATCAAACAGCGTCGCAATGCGCTGAGTGTGCTGGAGACCCATGCTGTCATACGCTTGATTGACCATCATCTTCATCATCATCAATTGGTTTTTAGGTACACCTTTGATGCGGTCTGCTAGTTTTTGGACGGTGGCGTCAAGCTGAGCTTCCGGCACCGCTTGATAGATAAGCCCCATTTCCTCGGCCCGTTTGCCGTTTATTAAATCGCCCGTAAACAGCATTCGCTTTGCTTTTTCAGCACCCAGTCGATAAACCCACATGGCGGTTGTGGGGCAGCCCCATACGCGAGAGGGGGGATAACCGATTTTGGCATCTTCATTCATAATAATAATGTCAGCGCACAAAGCGATGTCACTGCCACCCGCCACGGCGTGCCCGTGTACTTTGGCAATGACTGGCTTGGTACAGTGCCAAATGGTCATGAATTGACGCGTACAGTGACTCATAAACTTATAATCGATCATTGGGTCCCAAGGCATCTCTTGGATGCCGGGATTTTCCCCCGGTGTTTCTGCATAATCATATAAATCGTAGCCACCGCAGAACCCTTTTCCGGCACCGGCTAATATGATGACATGCACATCTTCGTCACGCTCAGCTTTTGTCACAGCGGTGGCGATATCGTCGGGCATGGTGGCACTGATGGCATTAAATCGTTCTGGACGATTGAGTGTGATGGTGGCAATACGGCCGTTTGCCTCATAAAGAACATCCCGAATGGCAAGTTGTGCGCTCATAATTTCCTCTCCAGCTTATTTATGGCAATTTACAAATTAGTCAGGTCATTGAGAAAGACCCACATCGTTTTGATAAGTGTTCCGAAGTTTCTAATTTGAAAACCGAGTTAGATAAAAGCTTCGGAACCTCGAGGAAACGAAATTTATCGCCATCGTTTTATTCTAAACAGGAACTTCGTTTCACTTAAACCCAAAGCTACCCCTTATTTTAATAGCTAAGGTTCATCTAAAATCCGCTTGACCCGTCCGACAATACCCGTTTGCAAACGAACTTTGATGCCGTGCGGATGAGCTGATGATTTGGTTAAAATCTGTTTGACGATCCCTTCCGTTAGCTTACCAGACCGCTGGTCTTGTTTTTGCACGACAGCAACCGTTTGGCCAACTTTAATATCACGTCGCTTTTGTCCGTCTTTCATTACTTTCCTTTGGTAATCGTTTGGTAGTTAGTCAATCTGCCTGTATCAAACTTTTCGTATCTTCTGAGTCGTTTTTATTCGTAACAAAAACCTCGTCATAGGGAAAATCAGACCCAATTTCAGCCAATCTTTTGCGCCAATGATTATCGATGACATCCTTTTGAGCTTGTGTTAAAAGCGTCTTGGCACTGTTTAATCGCCCACTCCGAATTAGGTCAGGCGTATTCTCTTGGCTCAAAGTTGGTAAAGGCGGTAGTGGAGATTTGAAGGCAAATCCTAAACTTTTCATATGCTCAACGCTGCTTTGGGCAATAATTTTGTCAAGCTGCTCATCGGTTAGGGAAACGCCCATCACGTCTGCTACCTTCTGAATACAGCGCTGCGGGTTTCTCTTAAGCTCTCGATACGTCATAAGCAATACATTTGGTCGATTGCGCCATTTCCAATAGCTATGCGTGTGCTCTGCCCAATCGCCAATCACAAAAAACCCTTCCTCGCTCAATAGTTCAAACATCTCATCGATAGAAAGCATTTCATCTGGCGTTAAAAACCCAAAGCCAAAATGATATGCTGAAACAAACACCTCTTTTGGATCTCGAATTGTTAGGATGTAAGTTGCGTTTTCGCTGTAAGGGATAAAATCGCTGTCTAGGTGGGATTTGATAATACGCAAACCGGTTGGTGATTTTTGCTGGGGCGTTGGATCTGTGAGCTGTACCGTTGTTGGAAAGCCGTCGGGCCACGGGATGAGGTCGTGAATGTGATTGAATTTTGCGTCACCAAAGTAAGCAATTTGCTGAGTGATTTGCATCATCCAATTGGTGCCGCTTTTGGGGAAGATGGGGACAATGACGTCATGTTTCGTTGGTGCATAACCCTTGAAAGCCTGCTGAACGGCCGTTGATTGATTGCTGTTTCTTAGCTTTCTGATTAACTCTTTTTTGGAACGGCTGTATTTGAAGCGGAGCTTGATAATGGTAACAAGGAGTGAGAAGAAGATGATTTTTAGCCACTGGCTTAAAGGTTTTTTGATGGTCATATTGGTTTAGAAAAGCATCCAAGAATGATGTGCAACCACAAACTATCCGCGGTTTGGCCGAGGAGTTTAAACGCAGGTTAAGAGGCCTTGTTCAGAAAACCTCTATTCAAGTTTTGGATGCTTTGCTTGCTACAAGCGCTTTATTCGTCTTTGGGGGGCGAATCGAAATCGCAGAAATCTTCACCTTTCTCGATGGATAGGATGTCTAATGCAGTGGCAGCGCCTTCTCCAGCTGAGATAATTGCCTGACTGCGCTGCATTTTGGTGCCTCTCCCAACAACATAAAGGCGGTCGATAGCAGTACGGCCGTTTCGATCAACATCTACCCCATCATCTGAAATGGCTAATCCCAACGCTTTCGCAAATTTAGCCCCTTTACCTTCAGATAGAATAACATAGCTAGCCGTTTGCTTTTCGCCGTCGTGAGCCGTGACGACAAAGTTCTCACCATCTTTTTCAACCGTATCAACGCGTGTCTCGCGTAAATCGGTTCCAAAGGAGGCGACCTGTTCACGCGCAACGTTTTGGAAATCCGTGCCCGATATCGCTTTGATTCCAAGGTAATTGTACAAATACGCCCAGTGCATGCCCGTCTTATTTTCACCATAAACTGTGACACTCATGCCGTTTTTGGCTAAAAACAATGCCGCACCAAGTCCACCGGGTCCGTCACCAACAATGATTACATTCGACATATTTTCTCCTTTGTCTTTGATTCTTCAATCTGAGAAATTAGATGATAGCATACGTTTGGATGCTTGAATAGTCGATAGTTTATAACTCAATTGATGGTTGAAACTTTTTGTATGTTAGGAGCCAGTTTGTTTGTTAATTGCAGCACCCATCAGATTTTCCATTTCTGAAACCTGATGGGTACTTTGCTACGGGATTATATAAACGGTGGAAAACTATTTCGTCACGATAGGTAAATAAAGCGTGTGGTCGTTGTTCGTTGGGGGATGTGGTCCATTTTGATCTGCAATCCAGTAACCGTTTCGAGCCGAAACAGGATCATTTAAGCTGACTGTGGTAAATGATGAAGTTGAACTACCAACCCAGTAGCTACCCGTTGTCACAACTTGACCAGATGCAAACGTGCTGCGACGAAGCTGATAACCGGTTCCCTGATTTGCTCCAACGGTGATCGCTGTCAGCAGAAGCAGTATGAATGTGATTGCGGTTAACTTGATTGTAAAGTATTTCATTCGGTTTCCTCCTGTTCTAATTCGCTTGCTGCTTGGAAGTCAACGCGTTCACCAATGAGGCGGTAATCAAAGTCGATGGTGCATGTTTCACCACCGATAGCATTGACGGAGAATGTAGTGTCTGTTTTTTCAGATACGTACGTGGCGCAATCTCCTAACGGGGTGATGAAAACATGATATTGATCATTGTTGACCAAGTTTTGGAACGTGTTGGGTAAAGCAACGGTGACAGCGCCATTGCTCATTGTGGCAGTGCCGAATTCTTCGAAGCGGGAAACGGTGCTACTGGTGCCGTAAACGGCCGTTTCTGTTTCTGGAGATATCCCTAAAGCATTTTCTGAGAGTGTACCGCTAAGTTTGAGGTCGCCACTTTCTGTTAGCTCTAAAATTGTTTCCCCATCCCCATTCCAAACCCACAATTGGCTTGAGCTGTTATTATCTTTATCTAATTGGAGCACAATCCGGTCCATAGCGTCCAAAATAATGTCGCTGCCTGAAAAACTGGGGTCAGAGGATATACGGCCGTCATCCCCTGAGGTGGTGTTGGCATTTGCTCCTAAAACAAGATCGGGTGATGCGCCAAAATTGCCTCGGGCATAAACACCGTATCCACTGTCTGTATTGGTTGTGTTGATAAAGTAGCCGCCATACGCCAAAGCACCTTTTGACTCTGCATAGACACCGTGGCCTGAGGCAGAATTGACCTCAACACCATTATCTCCTGCAGCATCGATCTGAATGCCATCAAAATCTGGCGTACTGACCCAAATGCCATCCCTACCCGCCGAATTGATCTGTAAACCGTCTCCTGCATTATTGGTTAATCTCAAAATAGTAGAGCCAATAGAACCGCTGATAATCGCTCCTGGTCGTAATGAATAGGCATACGGAACGGCCGTAATTGGTGACTCAAACGAAATTGAACTGTCATCCCCATCACAGCTACCAGAAAACTTCAAAAGCAAGTCGTTCCCATCATAAACCCTTCGGTCAATGATTGGGATTTGTAAAACGAAATAACCATCTTGAACAACCACATCGTCAAAATCGAACTCAAAGATGACGCTATCATTTTGCTCGACCTGAACTGACAGATGACAAAGATTGTTAACCGGAATACCATCCTTTTCAAGAAAGCCGTGATAAGTATAAGAATCACCATTTTGAGAAGATTGAGAAATAGAAAATGATTCCTGTGCTTGAGCATTGGACCCTAGCCGTAAGAATCCAATCAAGCTGAGTGCAAATAAAGCAGCAAATAAAACAAAAATTTGACGCATATGATTTCTCCTTAATAAAATTTCAAAGACAAACGCATGATGCAAAAATTTGCGTTTATTAATCGTTTATTATCCTAAAGGGGTTGAATCCCCCACAACTTGTGGGAGAAAAATTCGTTTTGGGTTTTGATACCCTATTTGCTTGAGGCGGGGTAGTTCATTGGGTCTTTTGAGCCTGTACTGGATTTGCTAAAAATTAGTACACTCATTTATCATTCCCGGCAGTTATTTCGAAGATCGAAAGGATTAAAATGAAGCTAACTGACTTTCAAGTGCTTACCTTTGACTGTTATGGAACGCTGATCGATTGGGAAACAGGCATGATCAATGCGCTTAAGACGCTAACTGATCGTGTTGCTCACGGGCTGACCCGCGACCAAATTCTTAAAGCTCATGCTTTCCATGAATCAACTCAGCAAAAACAAACGCCTAGCAAAAATTATCAAGAGATCTTGTCGATTGTGTACCGGCGGCTAGCTGAAGGTTGGGGCGTACCTGTTCGTCATGAAGAATGTGTTGCTTATGGCAAATCGGTGAAGGATTGGCCGGCGTTTGCTGATTCCCCTGACGCACTGCGCTACCTCAAGCAGCATTATAAGCTGGTGATTCTCTCGAATGTTGATCATGAAAGTTTTGCGGCGAGCAATGAGAAGCTAGGGGTGGATTTTGATGCGATTTATACGGCCGTTGATATCGGCACGTACAAACCTGATGACAAAAATTTTGAGCACATGCTTTCTCATTTAGCGCGGCTCGGCTACGGTAAATCTGATATTTTACATACCGCCGAAAGCATGTTTCACGACCATGCCCCAGCAAACAAGCACGGTTTAGCCAACTGCTGGATCTATCGCCGACACAACCAAGATGGCTTTGGGGCCACGATGAACCCGGGTGACATGCCGAGCTATGACTTCCAGTTTACGAGCATGGAAGAAATGGCTGAGGCCCATGCTCATTTGGTACAAAATAGTGCTTGATTTTTCGTACCCAAATTTCAAAATTAGTCGTTATAATTTTTGAAGTGTGAAAGTTGGAAACGGCCGTTTTTCCAATCGCCTAACAATCTACCTCCAATAAAGGATTCTGCGCAGGTCCAAATAAGGTAAATAAGTAGCTTTTCAATAAAAGCAAAACCCACAAAGAAGGAATGCAAAAATGGAAGAAATTATCAAACAACTC
Organism: Chloroflexota bacterium; assembly: GCA_039029915.1. Classification (GTDB taxonomy): domain Bacteria; phylum Chloroflexota; class Anaerolineae; order Promineifilales; family Promineifilaceae; genus QQUD01. Next base: position 672 of record JBCCFD010000013.1, on the reverse strand, counting down.
AACCAGAAAGTTGCTGACGCTGAGGATGAGATTCTTAAATTTTTTAGAGAAATTGTGGCTATTCCCAGTATGAGAAGCCAAATTGGAGAAGTTGGCCAGCGCATTGGTGAAGAGATGAAAAAGCTCGGTTTTGACGAAGTTTACACCGATAAATATGGCTCCATTGTGGGCAAAATTGGCAACGGGGACAAAATTCTTCTCTACGACAGTCATATCGACACGGTTGATATCGGCGACCCTGATGCGTGGGAATGGGACCCTTTTATTGGGAAAGTAGAAGATGGCAAGCTATACGCCCGCGGTGCCCTAGATGAAAAAGGCAGCACACCCGGTATGATTTATGGCCTCGTTTTTGCTCGCGAACTGGGGTTGCTCGAAGGTTTAACTTGTTACTATCTTGGCAATATTGAAGAATGGTGCGACGGGGTTGGCTGCGCCGCCTTTTACGACTGGGAAGGGATCTATCCTGATTTTGTGGTGATTGGTGAGCCGACCAACAGCAAAGTTTATCGGGGCCACAAGGGGCGTATCGAAATGGAGATTACCTGCAAAGGGGTAAGTGCCCATGCTGCCAGCAACTACATGGGGGACAATGCCGTTTATAAAATGCTGCCAATCATCGATGCCATCTCTAAAATGGAGAAAGATTTTGTGCCGCACGAATTTTTAGGG